>NZ_LT629743.1:2907500-3191868 GCF_900105095.1 Erythrobacter sp. HL-111
AGCTGGGAGAGCACCTGCTTTGCAAGCAGGGGGTCATCGGTTCGATCCCGATAGGCTCCACCAGGCAAGCATCTGATGATGAAACGAAAACAGATCCCGTCTTCGGACGGGTCAGGCGGATTTGCCGCCGTTCTTTGACATTGTGAATGGGTTTTTAAATCGATGCCGTGGCGGTATCGTCGTGAAGGTCGGGGCCTTGTGGCTCGCGGTCCGACGCGATCGATATCATCACAAATCAATCAAATTGATTATCTGGCTGAGATAATTCTCCCACCATCTTCAAGCGTTCGGGCTTTTATGCAGGCCTGTCGTTGATGGTGTGGATTCTCAAGCGTGAGGTAAGAGCATTTGGTGGATGCCTTGGCATGTACAGGCGATGAAGGACGTGGCACGCTGCGATAAGCGTCGGGGAGTTGTGAGCAAACTTTGATCCGGCGATTTCCGAATGGGGAAACCCACCTTCACCATTTCTTATCGGTCATCACTCGTGATGGTCGGTGAGAGGTGGATAAGGTATCACCGAGCTGAATATATAGGCTTGGTGAAGCGAACCCGGGGAACTGAAACATCTCAGTACCCGGAGGAAAAGACATCAACCGAGATTCCCGTAGTAGTGGCGAGCGAACCGGGACCAGGCCAGTGCCTTCATTTCAACTAGCAGAACACTCTGGAAAGTGTGGCCATAGCGGGTGACAGCCCCGTATGCGAAAGTGATGATGAAGGCCTCGAGTAGGGCGGGACACGTGAAATCCTGTCTGAACATGGGGGGACCACCCTCCAAGCCTAAATACTCGTACATGACCGATAGCGAACACAGTACCGTGAGGGAAAGGTGAAAAGCACCCCGATTAGGGGAGTGAAACAGTACCTGAAACCGAATGCTTACAATCAGTTGGAGCCCCATAGGGGGTGACAGCGTACCTCTTGCATAATGGGTCAGTGACTTAATCTAGCATGCGAGCTTAAGCCGTTAGGTGTAGGCGAAGCGAAAGCGAGTCTGAATAGGGCGACCGAGTATGTTGGATTAGACCCGAACCCCGGCGATCTAGGCATGAGCAGGCTGAAGGTGCGGTAACACGCACTGGAGGGCCGAACCGTTGCATGTTGAAAAATGCTCGGATGACTTGTGTTTAGGGGTGAAAGGCCAATCAAGCCGGGAAATAGCTGGTTCTCCGCGAAATCTATTGAGGTAGAGCGTCAGATGTATGCCGATGGGGGTAGAGCACTGGATGGGCTAGGGCTGCGCGAGCGGTACCAAACCTAACCAAACTCCGAATACCATCGAGTCTTGTCTGGCAGACAGACGGCGGGTGCTAAGGTCCGTCGTCAAAAGGGAAACAGCCCTAACCTACAGCTAAGGTCCCCAAGTCGTATCTAAGTGGGAAAGCATGTGGGAAGCCCAAAACAACCAGGAGGTTGGCTTAGAAGCAGCCATCCTTTAAAGAAAGCGTAACAGCTCACTGGTCTAAATAAGGCTTCCTGCGGCGAAGATGTAACGGGGCTAAAGATACGCACCGAAGCTTAGGGTTGCAGTTTACTGCAGCGGTAGCGGAGCGTTCCGTAAGTGGATGAAGGAGAAGGGTAACCGACTCTGGACATATCGGAAGTGCGAATGCTGACATGAGTAGCGACAAAGAGGGTGAGATGCCCTCTCGCCGAAAGACCAAGGGTTCCTGCGCAACGCTAATCGGCGCAGGGTGAGCCGGCCCCTAAGACGAGCCCGAAGGGGGTAGTCGATGGGAACCACGTTAATATTCGTGGGCCTGGAGATGTGTGACGGATTGCGGAAGTTGTGTGTCCTTATTGGATTGGGCATGCAGCCAAGTCGTCCCGGGAAATAGCCTCTCCATATAGACCGTACCCGAAACCGACACAGGTGGTCAGGTAGAGTATACCAAGGCGCTTGAGAGAAGTATCCTGAAGGAACTCGGCAAATTGCCTCCGTACCTTCGGAAGAAGGAGGCCCCGTCTCGAGGCAACTCTTGACGGGGGGCACAGGCCAGGGGGTAGCGACTGTTTATCAAAAACACAGGACTCTGCTAAGTCGGCTTCAAGACGACGTATAGGGTCTGACGCCTGCCCGGTGCTGGAAGGTTAAGAGGAGGAGTGCAAGCTCCGAATTGAAGCCCCAGTAAACGGCGGCCGTAACTATAACGGTCCTAAGGTAGCGAAATTCCTTGTCGGGTAAGTTCCGACCTGCACGAATGGCGTAACGACTTCCCCACTGTCTCCAGGATATGCTCAGCGAAATTGAATTCTCCGTGAAGATGCGGAGTACCCGCGGTTAGACGGAAAGACCCCGTGCACCTTTACTGCAGCTTCAGAGTGGCATTAGGAAAGAGTTGTGTAGCATAGGTGGGAGGCTTTGAAGCGACGGCGCCAGCTGTCGTGGAGCCATAGGTGAAATACCACCCTGCTGTTTTCTGATGTCTAACCAGCTACCGTTATCCGGTAGTGGGACCCTCTGTGGCGGGTAGTTTGACTGGGGCGGTCGCCTCCTAAAGAGTAACGGAGGCGCGCGATGGTAGGCTCAGGACGGTTGGAAACCGTCTGCGAGAGTGCAATGGCATAAGCCTGCCTGACTGCGAGACTGACAAGTCGAGCAGAGACGAAAGTCGGTCATAGTGATCCGGTGGTCCCTCGTGGAAGGGCCATCGCTCAACGGATAAAAGGTACGCCGGGGATAACAGGCTGATGATTCCCAAGAGCTCATATCGACGGAATCGTTTGGCACCTCGATGTCGGCTCATCACATCCTGGGGCTGGAGCAGGTCCCAAGGGTTTGGCTGTTCGCCAATTAAAGTGGTACGTGAGCTGGGTTCAGAACGTCGCGAGACAGTTTGGTCCCTATCTGCCGTGGGCGTCGATACTTGAAAGGAGTTGCCCCTAGTACGAGAGGACCGGGGTGAACGTGCCTCTGGTGTACCTGTCATCCTGCCAAGGGTGCCGCAGGGTAGCTATGCACGGACGGGATAACCGCTGAAAGCATCTAAGCGGGAAGCCTCCCTTGAGATTAGGTATCTTCGAACCGTCATAGACCATGACGTTGATAGGCCGGGTGTGGAAGCGCAGTAATGTGTGGAGCTAACCGGTCCTAATAGTTCTGATCGCGCTTGAGAATTCGCACTGTCAACGAGAGGCCTGCAATGGCCGCTCGCCGATGACGAGAATTGTCGAGGCCAGATACGCCCTTTGCACCAGGCTTGCCGGATTGACGGCGGGCCCATCGATTTAGACCCGCGCTTCGCCGGCTTCATTGCTTGGTGGCCATAGCGTCCGTGACCCACCCGATCCCATCTCGAACTCGGCCGTGAAACCGGACTGCGCCGATGGTACTGTGTCCTAAGGCACGGAAGAGTAGGTCGCCGCCAGGCATTGCAGCCGGCGAGCGCGCGGGAAACCCATTCGCAAGTCAAAGGGCTGGCCTTCGGGTCGGCCCTTTTGGCGTCTCTGGGCACGTGCCCGTTGATGCCGCCTCTCCGGGGTCATGGCCCGGAGGGTCAGACCTCCAGGGTAAATGCCTTGGGCAGGCCATCCGCAGCGATGCGACGAAACGTCGCATACTCGGATCGGCGACACAAATGCTGACGCGGGATGGAGCAGTCCGGTAGCTCGTCAGGCTCATAACCTGAAGGTCGTTGGTTCAAATCCAACTCCCGCAACCAGCGCGCATCTTGACACCTGAACACTCGGGCGAACCGGCTGTTTCCGGTCGGACGCTTGCGTGCCGGGGTGTGCCTTGCCGTCCTCACGGTGAAGGCGCTCTCCCTGCTCGAAGGAGGCCGTGCCGACAGGACCCGTTGCATCGTCGCTGTCGTTGCCCCTTAATTCCCGGACAGTTCCTCACTGGTTGATTGGGTGATGTATTCTCGCGGGGCGAGGTAGCCAAGTGCGCGATGCGGGTGGACGGTGTTGTAGTGGTGGAACCAGCTGGGCAGCTGGTTGATCACGGCTCTGGCGTTGGGCTTTTCGGCGACGCGGACGTAGTCGCGCTTCATGGTGCGCACGAACGCTTCGGCCATGCCGTTGGACTGCGGGCTTTCGATGGGTGTCGTGCGCGGCCTGAGGTTGATCTCGCGGGCGAAGCGACGGGTCTCCCTGGCGGTGTAGCAACTGCCGTTATCGGTCAGCCATTCGATGGTAGTAGGGAGCCTGTTCACGCGGCCGAAGCGGTGCTCGACGGTGGCGGTCATGAGATCGCGCACGTCCTCGGCGGATATGCCTGCGGTGGTGGCAACAAAGCCCATCGCCTCGCGATCGCAGCAGTCGAGCGAGAAGGCGACCCGCACCTTCTCGCCGTTATCGCAGCCGATCTCGAAGCCGTCGGAGCACCAGCGGGTGTTGCGGGTATCGACCGCGACCCGCCCATCGTGGCGGCGCTCGTCACCCTTTCCGCTATGGCGCTGGAGCAGCAGGCCATGCACCTTCATCACTCGGTAGACCCGCTTGGCATTGGGCGCAGATGGCCCGCCATTGCGCGCCTGCCGCCGCAGGAGCGCATGGATCCGGCGGTAGCCATAGGTCGGCAGTTCGGCGATCAGGGCCTGGATACGCGCGACGAGCTCCTCCTCAGGCAGTGGAGGCCGGCCGCGGCGGCGTGCAGGAGCCTTGCGTCTGGCTGACGAGAGATGCTGCCGGGAGACGCCAAGCGCTCTCGCAACCGCGCTCACAGGTCGCCCTCCGGCAACGAGAGCGTGCGCAACGCTGTTTTTTTGGGTCCGGCCACGCGCGAGATCGCCTCGCGCAGGATCTCGTTCTCCATGGTCTTCTTACCGAGCATGCGCTGCAGCTCGCGCACCTGGTTCTCCAGCGCGCGATACTCGCTCGCCGGAACCACCTCGCCGCCAGCGCGGGTGGCGGACAGGGCGCCGCTTGCCGCCTGCCGGCGCCAGCCAAAAAGCTGGTTCGGCGCGACCCCGTGCATGCGCGCCACAAGCGACACGCTGTTGCCGGGCAGGAAGGTCTCTTCGACCATGCGGAGCTTCTCTTCCGGGGTCCAGCGCCTACGGCGCTGAACCCCTCCGAGAACCTCCGCATGCACATAGTTCCTGGGATTACTGTCGGTCATATGCCTCACTCTTACATAAGTGTGAGGTCCTGTCCGGTCATTTTGGGGGCCGCTTCAGTCGCGATCAACGTCGACCTTCGGCCCTGCGGCTGCGAGCCGAGGAGTTGCCTCTCCGGCGACAAAGACCGGACGCCCCGGTATCGTCGCGCACCTTCGCCCACCTTCGCACGCGGCTTGCCCGGCATGGCCGGCGCCCGCAACCTGCACGAAAATCGATGAAATGGCGGGACACGCTTTCCGCACCCCCACGCGCCCATTCTCCCGCCTTCCCGCGATTCTCCGGGTCAGGCAGCGAACCCGCTGCGTCGAAAGCCGCGCTAGAGCTCGAAGCCCCAGCGCCGGTAATCCGCACGGATCCGCGGGCTGCGGGCGAGAGCGGCGGCGATGTCGTCTTCGGCGTCGTCCCGCCCCATCGCCCGCCGGATCAGCCCGCGCAGCAGCAGCGTTTCGGTCTGGTCCGGCGATAGGTCGAGCGCCGTCTCGGCATCGGCCAGCGCCTCGTCCAAGCGGCCGTTGCGAAGGAAGATCAGCGCCCGGCTGTCGAGCGCCATGGCCGTGTTCGCGCTGTTCTCGACCGCCCGCGTGCAGGTCGGCAGGGCGTCCGCGATCTCGACCTGCCAGGTTCCCATGTACCAGCACTTGGCGTTGAGCACCGAGCCGTCGTTCGGCGTATCGAGCAGCAATTCCGCGAACCGGTCGAGCCCGGCGAGCCCGTCGCCTTCCAGCGCCTCGACATCGGCGAGGGCATAGGCGAGCAGGCGCTGGACCTCCTCGTCGCCGTCGACCTCGGCCAGCAGCTCGCGCGCCTCGTCGGTCCGGCCGAGCTCGGTCAGCGTCCGGGCGAGCGCGAGCGCGCGTTCCGGCGTGGGGTCGAGCAGCCAGGCTTCCTCGAGATCCGCCGCCGCGCTTTCCGGGTCGCGCAGTTCGGCATGGACGAAGGCCCGGTCCTGGAACAGCTTCGCGGTCGCCTCTATATCGATCGCCGCGTCCATGTCGGCGAGCGCGCCTTCGAAATCATAGGTGATGAACCGGAAATTCGCGCGGCGCAGCAGCGGGTCGGTGTCGTCGGGCTGCTCCGCGATCATCCGGGCGAACATGGCCTCGATCCCGGCCAGCTCGCTGCGGTCCCCGCCGCCCGCGAACCGCCAGCGCCGCGGCATGTCCTCTGGCACGATCACCTTGAGCTTTTCCCGCGCGAGGCCGAGCGCCTTGCGGCGTTCGACGCGAATATCCTCGGGCGCGATCTCGCCGCCGAGGCTGGTCTGCTTTTCCGACACGACCAATTCGCCGTCCCCCAGCTTCACCTCGCGTTCGAACCGCTGGTTCGCGACGGTCACGTCGAGCTCCCGCTCGCCGCGGATCTCGAACGCGCCGCGCGTCTCGGGCAGGGTGATGCGATAGGTCCCGAGCGAGGCCCCCGGCGGCGGGACGCTCGCCGGAAGGTCGCGCCACGCGCGGCGCGAGCGGTCGGGGCGGAAACGGAACGAGCCCGAGGCGAGGCGCGGCTCGATCTGGCCGACCGACCCGTCATAGCTGACGAGGCTCGGGAACAGCGCCTCGACGATCACCGTCGCCTCGCTGTCGTCCGCGCCCGGTTCGATCCGCAGGTCGACGACGCTTACGTTGCTGCCGGCGAAATTCGCGATCCGCGTGCCGAGCGCCCGCCGGTTGTCGTCGGTCAGCTTTTCCGCCGAAACGTTCATCTGCGCCGCCGCCGGGCCGAGCAGCGTCATCGTGATCGTCCCGGGCATGGGCAGGTCCCCGCCGAGGCGCGCGTCGAGCGCGAATTCGAGCGTCGCGTCGGCAACGCGCGGCACGTCCTGCACGATCTCTTCCAGCTGCGCGCCTTCGGGCCGGATCGGCAGCGCGTAGAGGAAGGGCGGGACATTGCCCGCGATCGCGGCATTGGCGCCGATCCCGGTCCCGTCGAGATAGTAGCGTTTTCCATCTATCGTGGCGCGCACCAGCACGTGATCGAACGCGCCGGGCAGGGGGAGCGAGCTTTCGACCACCGCGCCGCGCGAAATCGAGGCAAGAACCGGTTCGGCCGCGATCCCGAGTTCATCGAGAAGGGCGAGCAGGATGAGCGTCTTGGCCTTGCAGTCGCCGTATTTCCTCTCCCACGTCGTCGCCACGTCCTGCGGGATGTAATTGCCCCCGTCGAGCCCGTTCATGAGGTAGCGGATATCCTCCTGCACGAGCTTGAGCGCGGCGACCGCCCGGCCGAGTTCGTCGCTTTCGTCCCGGCGGATCGCCTCGATCCTCGCCGAAAGGTCGTCGAGCCCGGCGAGCGCGCCCTCGACCCGGTACAAGGGGGCCATCACGCTCGAAACCTCGCTCCAGCCGGCGAAGGTGCCGAGCTGGAGGATCGGCGGCTGGCGATAGCGCACCGGCGCGTCGGCGGGATATTCCTCCGCCTCGGGCAGGGGCAGCCTCACGTCGAGCCGGGCGAAGCCTTCCCGCCGCTCCACCGGCGGCAGGTCGAAATCCGGCCCGGCGCGGTATTCGACCGGCAGGCCGTCCTCCCACGAGACCAGCACCCGGCCGAAGTCGGCGAACTTGTTCGGCTCGCGCCAGAGCATGGTCTGGGACTGCACCTCCTCGCCCAGCGCCTGATCGGAATTGGTCACCGAAGAGCGCACGCGCAGCTCGTCGCCGACCTGCAGGCCGGGGACGGACAGGGTCGCGGTGAGCGAGCCGTCGAGGATCTGCTGTTCGAGCATCTGTTCGCGCCGCAGGACCTCCATCTCCTCGCCCGCGGCGATCACGTCGATCGTCTCGCCATCGCGCAGGATGGCGATTTCATGAACGATGAGATCGCCCTTGTCGGGCAGCCATTCGGCGGTGATCGTGCCGATCCGCGTCATCTCCTGGAGCGAGGAAACGCGGTAGACATTGTCGAAATATTCCCAGAGGCGGCCGCTCTCTATGCGGACCTGCTTGTCCTGCACCACCATGGCATTCGCGGGGTCGCGTTCCACCTCGTCGAGATCGACCGGTTCGACCCAGTCGGGCGCGGGGGCGTAGACCACCTCGTCCCCGGCCAGCGCGGGCGCGGCGAGCGCGAGCCCGCTCGACGCGGCGAGCGCGCCCTTCAGCGCCGCGAGGGAACTGCGTTTGGGGAACGTGTCGGTGCGGGGCCGCGCGATTGCCAAGAAGTGTCCTTTCCCTGCCTGCCGGGCGCCCTGTCGATGGCCGCGCCCGGTCCGTCGCGATTGTTTCACGATCGGCCGGAATGTCACGTCTTTTCTTGCACTTTGCCGGTGGCCACGGCTCGCGCGATCAGGCCTCGCGCACGCGGGCGAGGAAGGCGCGGACCTGTTCGTTGAGCGTCGAGGCCTGTCTTTCGAGGCTGGTCGCGCTCGAGAGCACCTGGCTCGCCGCCGCGCCGGTCGAAAGCGACAGGGCGCGCACGTCCTCGATATTGCCGGCGACCTTCTCGGTCCCGCGGGCGGCGAGGTCGATGCTGCGCGCAAGGTCCTGTCCGGCGACCGATTGCTGGTCGACCGCGGTGGCAATCGAGACGGCGGTGGCTTCGAGTTCGCGCACCTGGCCCGCAATCGAACGCAGGGCCGAAACGCTTGCCCCGGTCGTGTCCTGCATCGCGCGGATCTGTTCGGCGACCTGTTCGGTCGCGCGGCTGGTCTGCATGGCGAGTTCCTTGACCTCGCTCGCCACCACGGCAAACCCGCGCCCGGCCTCGCCCCCGCGCGCTGCCTCGATCGAGGCGTTCAGGGCGAGGAGGTTGGTGCGCTGGGCGATGGTCTGGATCAGCTCGACGATCTGGCCGACCTGTTCGGCCGAGCTCGACAGCGCGGAAATGGTCGTGTCCGCCTCGGTCGTGGCGTCCGCCGCAAGCCGGGCGAGTTCGGAGGAGGAGGTCGCCTGGCGGCTGATTTCCTCGATCGAGAGGGCGAATTCGTCGCTCGCCGCGGCGGCCGCGGTCGCACCGGTGTTGGCTTCTTCCATGTTGGCCGCGAGGTCGGTCGAGCGCGCGCTCGCCTCCTCGGCGGTCTCGGCCATGCGCGCGGCGGTGGTCTGCAGCTCGCTCGACGCGCTGGCGACGCCGGTGACGACTTCGCCGACGGTGCGCTCGAACTGCTTGGCGACTTCCGCGAGCAGGGCGGCCTTGCGCTGTTCGGCCTCCTCGCGTTCGCGGGCGCGTTCCTGCTGGAGGCGGACTTCTTCGTCGGCGCGTTCGGCGCGTTCGCGTGCCCACAGCTCCATCTGGCGGCTGGCACGCTTGAACTTGCCGAGCGCGCGGAGCATTTCGCCGATCTCGTCGCGGCGCTCGGCGCCCTCGATCTCGAAGCGGCGGTCCCCCTTCGCGAGGCGCGACATGCCGTGGGTGATCTCGGTGATCTTGCGCGAGAAATCGCGCGAGAGATAGGCGAGGCCGAACAGCAGCACGACCGCCGCGAACATGCCGAGCGTGGCGACGATGCCGATCATGCTGAAGAAATAGTCGATCCCCGTGCGTTGCAGGTTCTGGCCGTATTCCTCGATGTCGCCGGCGAATTCGCGCGAGGCGTCGAACAGCGCATCGCCCTTGTCCGAGATTTCATAGGCGAGCGCGATCGCGCGTTCGCTGCGCCCCTCGCTGCCGAGCACGGCGACGGTGCGCTCGAAGGTGCGGTTGTAATCGACGATGTCCTCGCGGATCGCGTCGGCTTCGCCCTCGATCGAGGGGGCGTGCTCGGCGAGGACGGCCTCGATCGCATCGACCTGCGCGATCGCGGCCTCGTAGCTTTCGCGCTGGCGGACCAGCATTTCGGGTTCGGATTCGAACAGGAAGCGGGCGGTGTTGTAGCGCAGTTCGCCGGTGGTGCTGCGAAGCTCGGTCGAGGCGATGACGGCGTTCTGGACCTCGGCCGAGGTGTTGTAGCGGAACCACAATTCGGTAAGCCCCGCGCCCAGCACCAGCGCCATCGCGAAACCGGCGGCGAAGAAGGTGCCGAAGACGGAGTGGATCTTGGCCGACAGGCTGAGGTTGCGGAACCAGCCGATTCGTTCGAGCAGGGTGCGGCGCGGCGCGCGGGCCGTGCCCGCCGCATCGGTGTCGGCGAGCAGGTCCTCGTCGAACACGTCGTCCTCGCCGTCGAGGAATGCGGGATCGAGCCGGTCGGGCACCGCCTTCTCCTCGCGCTGCTCCTGCAAAGACATCATGTTCATGGCGCTTCCCCAAAGCCCGTGGCGGTCCCCCCGAGGGGCGCGACTACGTGCAATTCCTAAAGGAAAACCCTTTCCAAAACCTTGTCCCCGCAACGTGCCGCGCGATCACGGGGTCAGCCGGCGCGCACCTTGACGAGGAAGGAATTGACCTGTGCGCGCAGGGTGGAAGCCTGTTCCTCGAGGCTGGTCGCGCTCGAGAGCACCTGGCTCGCGGCCGATCCGGTGGACAGCGCGAGGTCGCGCACGTCCTCGATATGGCCGGCGACCTTCTCGGTCCCGCGGGCGGCAAGGTCGATGCTGCGCGCGAGGTCCTGTCCCGCGACCGATTGCTGGTCGACCGCGGTGGCGATGGAAACCGCCGTGCTTTCGAGCTCCTGCACCTGCGTGGCGATCGCGCGCAGGGCCGAAACGCTCGCCCCGGTCGTGTCCTGCATGGCGCGGATCTGTTCGGCGACCTGTTCGGTCGCGCGGCTGGTCTGCATGGCGAGCTCCTTGACCTCGCTTGCGACCACCGCGAAGCCACGTCCGGCCTCGCCTCCGCGGGCCGCCTCGATGCTCGCGTTCAGGGCGAGCAGGTTGGTGCGCTGGGCGATGGTCTGGATCAGTTCGACGATCTGGCCGACCTGCTGCGCGCTGTCGGCCAGCGCGGAAATGGTCGCGTCCGCCTCGGTCGCGGAATTCGTGGCCTGCCGCGCGAGTTCGGCGCTGGAGGCAGCCTGGCGGCTGATCTCGCCGATCGACATGGCGAATTCGTCGCTCGCGGCGGCGGCCGCGGTCGCGCCGGCATTGGCTTCCTCCATCGACACGGCGACCTCGCTCGTGCGGCGGCTGGTCTCCTCGGCGGTGGTGGCCATCTCGCGCGAGGTCGATTGCAGCTGGGTCGAAGCGGCGGCGACCCCGCTCACCACGTCTCCCACGGTGCGTTCGAACTGGTCCGCGATGTCGCGCAGCACCCGCTCGCGTTCGAGCCGCGCCTCCTCCTGCTGGAGCTGGAGCCGGGCCTGTTCGTCGAGTTCCTGCTTCGCCCGCTCGGCCCGTTCGCGGCTCAGCTTCTCGAGCCGCTTGCCCGCGCGGTGGAAGATCTCGAGCGCGCGCGCCATCTCGCCGATCTCGTCGCGGCGGTCCTTGGCGGGGATGGACACGTCCTGGTCGCCGCGCGCGAGCTTGGTCATCTGTTCGGTGATGTGCTTGAGCGTGCCGCCGATATTGTGGTCGAAATAGCGCTGAACCGCCAGCGTCAGCACGGTGAGGACGCCGGCGAGCGCAAGGACGATGAAGAACAGCGAGGACAAGAGCGCCGCGCCCGAATCCGACATCGCGTCGGCATCCACTCCGAGCAGCGCGGCCATCCCGGCCGCTTCCTCGAGCACCAGCCCGCCGGTCGCGGTGACTTCGGCGGCGCGGCTCGCCCGGCGGGCGTCGTTCGCGACGGAGCCGAGCGAGCCGAGCTGGCGGCGGAAATCGGCGATACCTTCCTCGACCAGCGCGAGTTTCTCGAACGCGGCGGGATTGCTGTCGCGGACCATTTCGCGCAAGTCCCCGGCTTTCTTGTCGGCATCGGCAAGGCGGCGCAGCGCGGCCTCGCCGCGGTCGGCCTCGCCCCGGGCGACGAGCATTTCGGTGTGGCGCTGAGCTTCGGACAGGTCGACCACCAGGCGTTCGGCCGCGATCGCGTGGTCGTGGATCGTGTTGATGCTTTCTGCCCGGTCGCTGAGGCGCATGAAGCCGAACACGATGAACACGCCCGCGATCAGCGCGAAGCCGAGGTTGACGAAGAAGAACAGCGAGATCTTGCGCCCGATCGAAAGCGCGCCGAACCATGCCGGGAGACCGGACAGGACCGGGCCGGCACCGCGGCGCCTTTCGGCCCCCGATCGTTCGGCTGCGAGATCGACTGCGAGTTCCTGGAGCGCGCTCATGCCGCGTTACCACCCTTTGCTGCTGTGATGCCCGTCGAGGCGTTCTGCGTTTCGACCAGCCGGTCGATTTCATGGGCCGGCATGGCCCTGTAATAGAGCCAGCCCTGGATCTGGTCGCACCCGGCGGCCCGGGCGAGGTCGGCCTGGGGTTCGGTCTCGACCCCCTCCGCCGTCACCCCCATGCCGAGCGCGCGGGCAACCGCGATGCTCGAAAGCATCATCGCCCGGCTGCCCTCGTCCTCGCCCGCCTTCACCACGAGGCTGCGGTCGAGCTTCAGTTTCTCGAACCGGAACTGGCGCAGGAAGCCGATCGAGGCATAGCCGGTGCCGAAATCGTCGAGGCTGATGTGCACACCGAAGCCGCGGATCACGTCGAGCGTGCGCTCGGCGACAACGGGATCGAGCACGAGGCAGGTCTCGGTCACCTCGAGTTCCAGCCGGTGCGGCGGAAAGCCGGTCTCCTCGAGTATCTCGCCGAGCTTGATCGGGAATTCGGGATTGCGCAGCTGGGCCGCGGAAATGTTCACCGACAAGGTGATCTCGTCCCAGCCCAGGGCATCCGTCACCGCCTGGCGCAGGACCCACAGGCCGATCGGGTTGATGAGGCCGGATTCCTCGGCCACCGGGATGAAGGTATTCGGACCGATCACGGGGCCGGTCGTGCGGTTCCAGCGCAGCAGCGATTCCACCGCCACGATCCGTCCGTCGCGCGCCGAGACGAGCGGCTGGTAGGCGAGCTCGAATTCCTCCGCGAGCAGCGCGCGGTGGAGGTCGTCCTCGATCTCGCGCACTGCCTCGCGGTGCTGGTCGAAGGCGCGGTTGAACCAGGTGCAGCGCATCTTGCCGCCGCGCTTCGATGCCGACATCGCGACATCCGCGCGGCGCAGCATCTCCGACGACTCGAGGCGTTCCCCGGGCGCGGAACGGGCGAGGCCGATGCTCGCCCCTACCGAGATCTGCCGCCGCGCCGCAGGCCCTTCGGAAGGCCCGCCGAACGGGAAATCGAGCGTGATCGGGCTCGCCAGCGTTTCGAGCAGGCCGCGGCAGATGCCTTCGAGGATGGTGCCCGCGACCCGGCCGCGCATCAGGGCCGCGAATTCGTCGCCGCCCAGCCGGTAGCAGGTCGCCTCGCGCCCGCAGGCCCGCATCAGCGCGGCGGCGCATTGCCGGATCAGCTCGTCGCCGACCGCGTGGCCGTAATGGTCGTTGACTTCCTTGAAGCTGTCGAGATCGATCAGCGCGAGTGCGACTTCCTCGTCCCCGCGCGCGGATTGCTCGATGTCGCGCAGCAGCGCGCGGCGATTGGCAAGGCCGGTCAGGCTGTCGGTGAAGGAGAGCGATTCGAGCTCGCGGACATTGGCGATCCCCGTGCTGCCGAGCAGGACCAGCGTCGCGGCATAGACCAGGAGACCGGAAACGAGCAGCGAACCGCCGCCCAGGAACTCGATCCGGTCGCTCGCGATGACGACCATGGTGATGAGCCCGAACACCAGGCTCAACACCGCCAAGGGGACGAGAACGAGGCCCGCCGGGGTCAGTCGCAGGGGTTTGCTCTTCACAGGCACTGGTTCATCCCCGTCAGGCCTTCGTGTCCGCGGCCCGATCTTGCCGGGGCACGGGGAATTTCCTAGAAGCCAAGGGCTAAGGAAGCGTAAACCATGCTGCCTCAGCCCGGCGAAACCACCCAGCCCGTGCGGGATGTCGCGGCCGGGCCGGGGCAGTCGGCACGCGAGGCGGGCAGGGCGGGGCGGTAGATGCTCGCCCGGCGGTCGGCGGGGACGAAGGCCTCGGTCTGGCCGACCACGGTTTCGCCCGCGCCGAGCATCAGGAACCCGTCCGGGGCCAGCGCGCCCGCAAGCCGCGCGAAGGCGCGGCGGCGCGTCGCCTGGTCGAAATAGAGCAGCACGTTGCGGCATAGGATGAGATCGACCGGCTGGCGCAGCGGCGGCTCCGACAGGATGTTGTGCTGCTGGAAGCGGGTGATGCGGCGCACCTCCTCGTGGATCTGCCAGCCCGCCGGCGTTTCCTCGAAATGGCGCAGCATCTGGGCGACGCCGAGCCCGCGCTGGATCTCGAACTGGCTGAACAGGCCGGTGCGCGCGGCGCCGATCGCCTTGTGCGAGACATCCGTGCCGAGGATGTCGATGGTCCACCCCGCCCAGCGTTCCTTCTGTTCGGCGAACAGCATGGCGAGCGAGAGGACTTCCTGCCCGGTCGAGCAGCCCGCCGACCAGATCGTCAGCCGCCGTGTCTCGCGGCGCCGCTCGGCGAGCAGGGGGAGGATGTCGGCCGGCAGCTGGTCAAAGGTCGCCTTGTCGCGGAAGAAATAGGTCTCGTTGTTGAGCAGCGCCTCGACCACTTCGGTCGCGAGGTCGCGGTCGGAGGACCGGCGGCGCGGTTCGTCGAGCAGGCAGACGAGCTGGTCGACATTGCTGATGCCGTATTCGCGGAACACGCCGGCAAGCGCGCTCGCGACGCGCCAGCGGCGGCTTTCGGTGAGCTGCTGGCCGGTGCGTTCGGCAAGCAGGTCGGCGACGATCTGGTGCGAGGCCCTGCTGGAATCGATCATGCGTCCGCCGTGTCCCGGCCTAGCGGGCAAGCGTGGCGGGAACCAGGCCCATGATTGCCTCGGCCAGCGTCTCGGGCGGGGCGATGAGAGTCGCAAGATCGGCCTTGGCGACCGCGCCGGGCATACCCCACACCGCGCTCGTTTCGGCATCCTGCGCGAAGATCGTGCCCCCGGCGCGGTGCAGCGCGGCGGCGCCCTCGGCCCCGTCGCGGCCCATCCCCGAGAGGATCACGCCGAGCGCGCGGCCGTCGCAGGCCTCGGCAAGGCTGGCGAGCATCGGGTCGACCGAGGGCAGGCAGCCGCTCGGCATGGGCTCTCCGCAGACGCGCGCGACGAGGTCTTCGCCGCGCCGTTCGACGACCATGTGGCCGTGGCCGGTGGCGACGGCGATCTCGCCCGGGCGGATCGGCGTGCCGTCCTCGGCGATGAGGGCGCGGCGCCCGCTTGCGACCTCGATCTGGCGGGCGAAGACCGGCATGAAGGAGGAGGGCAGGTGCTGCGTGACGCAGATCGGCAGGTCGAATTCCGCCGTCAGGCCGCGCAGCATCAGGTTGAGCGCGTGGATGCCCCCGGTCGAGGCGCCCACGGCAAGCACTTCGGGCCGCTTGGCGCGCAGCAGGCGCTCGCCCTTGGGCAGGCCGCCGCCAGTGCCCGCCGCGGGGCGCACGAGCGCCTCCTCGAGCGCGATCGCTTCGGCCGCGCTGCCGCCCAGCGCGCGGATCTTGGCGAGGAGCTGGTTGCGGTAATCCTCGTTGAAACCGCCCGGGCGCGGCTTGAGCATGGTGTCGGCCGCGCCGGTCGAAAGCGCGGCAAGCGTGTGCTCGGCCCCGTCCTGCGTGAGCGAGGAGACCACCAGCACCTGCACGCCGTCGGCGGTCGCGAGGATCCGGGGCAGTGCCTCGAGCCCGCCCATGCCGGGCATTTCGAGGTCGAGCAGGACCACGTCGGCGGGCGTGCTTTCGAGCTGGACGATCGCGCGTTCGGCGCTGCTCGCGGTGCCGGTGACGACCATCGAGCGGTCGCTTTCCACCATCCGCTTGAAGATCGTGCGCACGGTAAGCGAATCATCGACGATCATCACCCGGATCGCGCCGCGCATCTCGGCGGCCCGCTCGGGAGCCTTGCGATCACCCGGTTTCGGCACCCGGTTCATGCAAAGCCGACCAGCTGGAGCTTGATCTGGAGCGTTTCGTGATCGAACGGCTTCATCACGTATTCGTCCGCCCCGGCCGAAATCGCCTCGCGGATGTGGGCAACGTCGTTCTCGGTGGTGCAGAACACGACCTTGGGCGCATCGCCGCCGGGGCGCTGGCGCAGCCGGGTGATGAACTCGATGCCGGTCATCACCGGCATGTTCCAGTCGAGCAGGATCACGTCGGGCATCGCCGCCTCGCAGGCCTCCAGCCCTTCCTTGCCGTTTTCCGCCTCGCTCACGGTGAAACCGAGCGTCTCGAGGATGTGCCGCGACACCTTACGGATCACCCGCGAATCATCGACGATCAGGCACGTTTTCATGGGACCCCCGGTCGTGGTTTCGTCAGGCGAGCGTAAGGACAAGAGGTAAGTTTTGGATTAAGCCGCTGCACCGAAAGGCTCTTGCCCGCCGGCCGGGCCCGCGATCAGGGCGGGCAGGTCGAGCAGGAGGGCGGGGCCGATCGCGGTCTCGATCATGCCGGTCGCAACGCGCGACCATTCGGGGCCGAACCCGCCGGGGACCTGCCCCGCTTCGGCCGAACCCGTGGTGATGTCGACGATCGCATCGACCCTGAGGGCATAGGAATGGCCCGCCACGGCGACCACCGCGGCGCGGTGATCGGTCGCCCAGCCCTCGCGCCCGAAGCCGAGCGCGAGGCGGCAGTCGATGACGGTCAGCGCCTGGCTCCGCATGGCGGTGATCCCGGCGATGAAAGCGGGGGTGCGCGGGACCGGCGTGACCGCGCCGATCTCGATCACCGAACTCACGTAATGCGCGTGCAGCGCGCAGCGCCGCCCGGCGATCTGGGTCATCACGAGGAGGTCGTTCACGCGGCGTCTCCCCGGTTCTGGCGGTTGCGCGCCCGGTGCAGCGCGTCGACCAGCGCCGCCCGGTCATAGCGGTAGATCGTCTCCGCACCGCCTCGGTCGGGCTGGTCGCTCAGGCGGAGCACCGGCCCCGCGACCGGTCGGTCGAGCGCGGCGGCGACTTCGTAGACATCCTCGAACATGATCGTCAGGGCGACCTCGTCCCCGCCACTGTTCGGCTCGGCGATCTCGTATCCGGCCGAGACGACGAGCGGGGCGAGGATGGTGCGCGCCCATTCGCTTTCGGGCAGGCGGGCAAGCGGGCGCGCGGCGGGTTCGGGCGGTTCGCCGTGCCGGGCGAAGAGATCGTGCCCGTCGATGAGGGTCACGGTCCGCCCCGCGACCAGCGTCACCGCCTCGATCAGCGGATCGTCGGCGACGGGTATCAGCGGTTCGGTCAGTTCGACCGCGTCGTCGACCTCGGCCACCGCGTGGAGGAGTTCGCACGCCCCGTCCGACAGGCGCAGCAGGCGCACCTTGTCGGCAGGAAGCGGCCCGTCCGGCAGGCCGACCAGCGGCAGGATCACCCCGTCGATCACCGCCCGCGCGCGCCCCGTGCTGCGGTCGACCGCGGATGCGGGCGCGGTCTCGATCCGCTTGACCAGTTCGAGCCGGATGCCGCTGCGCCGTCCGGCGAAATCGGTGAAGAGCATCGCCCGCATCGCTTCGTTCGCGCCGCGGCCGGCGTTGTCGGGCGTCCCCTTGAGCACGCGGGTGCGCGCGTCCGAGACGAAGTGGTGCATGGCCGCGATGTTCGTCACGTCGAGCAGCAGGACGGGCCGCCCGTCGTCGAGCAGGGTCGAGCCGGCGTAATAGCCGCTCTTCATTACCGCGGGTGCGAGCGGTTTCACGACGAGGTCCCCGTGGCTGTGGATCCGGTCGACCGCGAGCGCGAAGAGGTCGCCGCTCGCAAGCCGCAGCATGACCATGGTGTGGTCGCCCTCTGCGATGTCGCCGCAATCGAGCCCGAGCACGTCGGATGCGAGAAGGCACGGCACGCGCTGGCCGCGGAAGGTGATGAGCGCGGTTTCGCCCATGCGGGTGTAGTCGAGCGCCTTGGCCGAGGAATGGACGATCTCCTCGACATAGCTTTGGGGGATCGCGAAGCGCTGCTCGCCGGTCTCGACCGTCAGCCCCGCGATGATCGACAGGGTGAGCGGGATCTGGAGCGTGAAGAGCGTGCCGACGCCCGGCTGGCTCGACACCTTGATGGAGCCGCCGACGCGTTCGAGATTCTGCCGCACCACGTCGAGCCCGACCCCGCGCCCGGATACGCCGGTGACCTTCTCGGCGGTGGAGAAGCCGGGTTCGAAGATCAGCTGGAGGATCTTGTCGCGGCCCATCTCGCGCCGCTCGGCTTCGCTGATGAGCCCGGTGGCGACGGCCTTGGTCGCGATCCGTGCCTCGTCCAGCCCGCGCCCGTCGTCGCTGACCACGATCGAGATCGTGTTGCCCGACTGGCGCGCGGCGATCGAGAGCAGCGCGATCTCGCGCTTGCCCGCCGCGAGCCGGTCGGACGGGGGTTCGACCCCGTGGTCGATCGCGTTCCGGATGATGTGGGTGAGCGGGTCGCGCACCACCTCGATCATCTCGCGGTCGAGTTCGACATCGCCGCCCTCGAGATCGATCATGACCTGCTTGCCGAGTTCGCCCGACAGGTCGCGCACGAGCCGGGGGAGCGAGGCGAACAGGGTCTCGATGCGCTGCATCCGCATCCGCGTGATCGCGTCGCGCACGTCGGACAGGATCGTGGTCAGCCGTTCGAACGGTCCGTCGATGGTCGGCTGGTTGCCCGCCTGCCGTAAGCGGTGGGCGAGGTCGTTGCGGGCGAGCACCATGTCGGACACGCCGCTCATCACCCGGTCGAGCAGTTCGACCGGCAGGCGGATCGAGCGCTGTGTCGCGGTGTGGGCGGAGGCGGAGCGGGTCTCGCTGCGTTCTGCTGCGCCGTCTTCTTCCGCCGGGTCCGCTGCGCCGGCGGGGGCGGCTTCCTCGCGCGCGTCGATCTCGATCTCGGGTTCCTCGGCGAGGGCGGCGATCAGCGCCTCGTCCCCGCCCTCGGGGAAATCCTCGCCCGCCTCGATCGCGTCGACCATGGCGGCGATCCGGTCGATGATCGCGAGCACGGCGGAGACCAGCGCGCTGTCGGCGACGCGTCGCCCGGCCCGGCAATCGGCGAGCGCGTCCTCGGCGGCGTGGCTGAGTTCGGCGAGGCGCGGGAAGTCGAAGAAGCCGCAATTGCCCTTGACCGTGTGGACGAAGCGGAAGATCGCGTCGAGCCGCGCGCGGTCGGCCGGATCGGCTTCCCAGGCGATGATCTCGCCCTCGCTCGCCTCCAGCATCTCGCGGGTTTCGGCGACGAAGTCCGCCAGCAGATCGTCCATCCTGCGCGCCCCAGTTGCATCGGTCCGCGCTTTATGACGGGCGATGGTTAACGAAGGCCTAGCGCTGCCGGTCCCGCGTCCGCCCCTGGCCGCGGTCGAACAGCCACCAGACGAGCCCGATCGCCGAAACCGCGCCGAAGACGTTGGCGGCGAGCTCGGCGGCATAGACCGCCTCGCTCGCCCAGCTGTCCTGCAGCAGCCAGGCGACCGGCAGCATGACGACGAAGACGCGCCCGATCGACTGGACGAGGGCGTAGCCGGCCTTGTCGATCGCGTTCATGATGCCGTTGCCGACGATCAGCAGGCCGAACCCGGCATAGCCCCAGGCGGCGATCTCGAGATAGGTCTTGAATTCCTCGATCACCGGCGGATCGTCGGTGAAGAGGTCCGCGAACCAGTCCCCCGCCGTGATCATGCCGACAGCGATGAACAGGCCCCAGGCGATGCAGAATCCGCCCGCCAGCAGCGCCGCCTCGCGCGCGCGGTCGAACTGCTTCGCCCCCCAGTTCTGGCCGACGATCGCGCCGATGCTGGCGGACAGGCCGAGCAGCGGCACCGTGGCGAAGCTCTGCAGCCGTCCCGCGGCGCCGAAGCCCGCGACCGCCGCCTCGCTTTCGAGCGCGACCAGCGCGGTCAGGATGGCAAGGCCGAAGGGGTTGATCGCGTTGGAGAAGGCGGCGGGCAGGCCGACCCGCAGGATCGCCTGCGCCGGGTCGAGCACCCGCCCCTCGAAGATCACCCGCAGGTCGAGCGGGACCGCGCAGCGCCTCACCAGCATCGCCGCGACCGCCACCCCGCAGGCCCAGCCCGCCACCGTCGCATAGGCAGCGCCGACGATGCCGAGCCCCTCGAACCCGAAGGCGCCCGTGATCAGGATCGGATCGAGCACCCAGTTCACCGCGGCATAGGTGATCGAGACGAGGCTGGTCTTCTGCGCCTCGCCCTGCCCGCGCAGCACGCCGTTGAAGCCCATGATCGCGAACAGCAGCGGAAAGCCCAGCGCGAAGGGCTGCATATAGGTGCGGATCAGCGGAAGCGTGTCGGCGCCCGCGTTCATCAGCGCGAAGATCGGGTCGAGCAGCAGGAACAGGCCGAGCCCCATCACGATCCCCGCCCCGCTGGCAAAGGCGATGCCGAAATTGGCTCGCCGCGCGGCCTTGTGGGCGTCCCCTTCGCCCAATGCCCGCGCGACCACGGAATTGATCCCCACCATCAGCCCCACGCCAAGCGAGGTGAGCGCGACCGAGATCGGGAAGATGAAGGAAACCGCGGCGAGCGCGTCCGGCCCCAGCTTGCCGACGAAATAGGCATCGACGAGGCCGATCGACATGATCGCCGCGACGCCCACGATCATCGGCAGGGTCTGCGTCACGAGGTGGCGCGCAATGCTCCCCGTGACGAGCTTGGCCGGCGCGCTCGGCCCGCCGGCCGCCGCCTCGAATTCTCCCGTTTCCGCCTTGCTCGCCGCGCTCATGCGACAAGCGAGGTAATGGCGGGGGTGCCGCTTGGCAAAGGCAAAGCGTGCAACTCGCCCCCGTGGCCGCGCTTGCGGTGATCCGCGAAGCCGTGCGATAAGCGCGGCAATGCCCGAAACGCGACGGAGGAGGACGCCATGGCAACCCAGCTCAAACCGGGGATCGAATGCAGCAAGGAGGAATGGCAGGCGCGGCTCGACCTTGCCGCCTGCTATCGCATCTTCGACCATCTCGGCTGGTCGGAATCGATCTACAACCACATCTCGCTCAAGGTGCCGGGGGAGGAGAACACCTTTCTCATCAACCCCTTCGGCCTGCTCTACGACGAGGTGACGGCGTCGAACCTCGTCAAGATCGATGTCGAGGGCAATAATGTCGGCGGTTCGCCCTACATGGTGAACAAGGCGGGCTTCACCCAGCACGCCCATTTCCACCGGCACCTCGGCGAGCGGGCGGCGGCGATCTGCCACGTCCACACCACCGCGACCATGGCGGTGTGCAGCCACAAGGACGGCCTGCTGCCGACCAATTTCTACGCCTGCAATTTCCAGGGCCAGATCGGCTACCACGATTTCGAAGGCATCACCGTGCGCGCCGAGGAGGGCGAGCGGCTGGTCGAGAATCTCGGGCAGCATTCGATCCTGATGCTGCGCAACCATGGCCCGGTGGTGATGGACAGGACCATTGCCGGCATGTTCGTGAAGATGTGGGCGCTGCAGCGCGCCTGCGAGATCCAGGTCGCGACGCTCGGCATGGGCGATCCGCAGCTTGTCCCGCAGGAGGTGATCGACGTCCACCAGCGCGACCTGTCGGTGATGGCGGGTCAGGGCGGCGCTGGCGTGTTCGATTTCGAGGCGTGGAAGCGCCGGATCGACCGGATCGACGACAGCTGGCGCCAATGACCCCCGGCGCGGCCCCGCGCACCTGAGGACAGCCCGCCATGTCGAGCATGACGGTCAACGACCGCCCCGTGCGGTTCGACCTCGACCCGCAAATGCCGCTCGTCCACGCGCTGCGCGATGCGATGAACCTGACCGGCACCAAGGCCTGTGGCGGCGATTGTGTCGGCGCGTGCATGGTGCTGGTCGACGGGGTGGCGCTGCGCTCGTGCCGGATCACGCTGGCCGAGGCCGAGGGGCGCTTCATCACCACGATCGAAGGATTGTCGGGCGATCGCGCGCACCCGGTGCAGCAGGCGATGGTCGCCGAACAGGCGATCCAGTGCGGCTATTGCACCCCCGGCATCGTGATCGCCGCCGCGGCCCTCATCCAGCGCAATCCCGCGCCCTCGAAGGAGGAGATCGAGGAGGCGATCCCCAATATCTGCCGCTGCGGGGTCTATCCGCGGCTGGTGCGGGCGGTGCAGCGCGCGGGGCGCGTGCAGCAGCGGCGCGAGACCATCAGCGCCGCCCCGCCGCCCGGCATCAGCGCCGATGATGCGGCCGAAGCGGTCCCGGCCCTGAGGCCCGCCGTCGGGCCGCGCTAGGGAACGGACCTTCTCCCGCACCGCGGCGCGCGCCGGTGGCTTTTGCGCCGCGACGTGGCTATGCGGAATCGGCGAAACGCGGCAGGAGAACGGGCATGAAGGCGACGATCTGGCACAATCCCAATTGCGGCACCTCCCGCAAGACGCTCGCCATCCTCGAGAACCTGTCGGAGGTCGAGCTCACGGTGGTCGAATATCTCAAGGACCCGCCGACGCGCGAAAAGCTGGTGCAGCTCTATCTCGATGCCGGGATCAGCCCGAAAGACGGATTGCGCCTGCGCGGCACCGATGCAGCCGCGCGCGGCCTGCCAGATGCGGACATCGACACGATCCTCGATGCGATGGTCGCCGACCCGATCCTGATCGAACGCCCGCTCGTCGAAACCGAGAAGGGCGTGCGCCTGTGCCGGCCGCAGGACAAGGTGCTGGAGATATTGTGAGGCTCAGTCCCCGCTCGCGCCTGTAAGGTCGCGGTCCGATTGCAGCGCGAACCACCCGTGCACCAGCACGCCGAGGCACAGCGCGACGATCAGGCCGAAGCCGAGCCAGTCCGAATGGTTGTAGAGCCACACGCCCAACGCCGGGGCGTAGATGTAGCTCGCCCCCGCAAGGCTCGCGACGATGCCCGAAGCCTGCCCCTGCTCGGCCCGCGTGACGGCGAGCGAAGTTCCCGAAGTCGTGCCCGGCCGGAACAGGCCGAAGCCCAGAGAGGCGATGGCATAGCCCAGCGCAATGGTGTGGATCGTCTCGCCCGCGGCGAGCACGCTCGTCCCGAAGGCGGCGATCGCGAGGCCCCACAGCGTCGCCGCGCGCGGGCCGAGATCGAACCGCGGGATCAGGCCCCATTGCGCGAGCAGGGTCGCGATCGCCCCGCTCATCAGGACGAGGCCGACCGGCCCCGCGCCCTCGGCCGGCGTGTCGCGCAGGCCCAGCCGGTCGAGCACGAGGAAACCCGAAATGCCGAGCACCATGGCCTGCGCGTGACCGCCGAAGAAGCCCGCGATCACCCACGGCCTGAGCCGCGCGTCGAACCAGCTGAGCCGCCCCGGCTCGCCCGTCTCCTCCGCCTCGAAACTCGCATCGGGATCGCTCGGTGCGCCCGATCCGCTCGAATAGGGCGCGGCAAACCCGCGCGCGGCGAATTGCGGTTCGTCATTGGGCAGGCGCAGGCGCAGCACGATCAGCGCCGCCAGCCCGATCGCGGCGAAGCACAGGAACGGCCCGACAAGGCCGAGCCCGAGGAAGGGCAGCACCATCAACGGGGCGAGCGCGGGGCCGATCACCGTGCCGAGCCCGAAGCTCGAGGCGATCAGCGACAGGGCCTGCGTGCGCTCGGCCCGGGGCGTGCGCGACGCGACATAGGCCTGCACCGCGGGCGGCGCCGCGCTGCCGAAACCGCCATAGAGGCTGCGCGCCGCGGCGAAGGCGATCAGCGTCCACAGCGCCCCCAGCCAGCCCGAAAGGCCGGCGAACAGGGCGAGACCGCACAAGGTCATCGACACGACGAAGCCCATCAGGCCGAGCGCCATCATCGCCTTGCGCCCGCGCCGGTCCGAACGCCGCGCCCAGATCGGCGCGCATACCACCCACAGCAGCGCCGACCACGAATAGGCGAGGCTGATCCACACGTCCGCAACGCCCAGCGCCGTGCCGATCGAGGGCATGACCGATTGCATCGCGGTGTTGCCCGCCGCCGTCACCAGCATGACGGTGAAAAGCAGCGCCATCCGCCCGCGCGAGATCGAGCTCTGCCTCATTTTCAGGACTGCGGGATCGGGATCGGCCATCGCCGCTTGCGCTAGGCGAGGGCGCGGATTCGCGCAATCGGGCTTGGCCTGCCCCCTCCCTGGCGCGTGCGGCCCTATTCGAAGGTTTCGGCCACCCGCTCGCCGTCGCCCGAAAGCTGGCGGTGGATCGCCGCCAACACGGTGAGGAAGATCGCGCCGGTCGCTGCATTGGCGAGCGCGCCGACGAAGCCGTTCCCGATCCTTTCGACCTCGTCTCCCATCGCCGAGAAGACGAGGGTGAAGACGAGCGTCACGATCACCGTGATGAGCGTGATTACGATGAACAGCAGGACGAGAAAGACGAAGATTCGCAATGTGTTGCCCTTGGTCAGGCGCCACGACCGGGCGATGACGGCAAAGGGGTTGAGCTCGCTCTCGATCCCGATCACGGCTGGGACGAGGATCAGCTTGAACGCGGCATAGACCAGCACCACCAGCAGCAGCAGGGCGAGAAACGCCGCCCCGATCGGCGCGACCGCCGCGACCAGCGCGACCGGCAGCCCGAAGACGAGGCCGGCACCGATCGCGAACAGGATCTGGGTGGCGAAATAGCTCGGCGTGCCGATCGCCCCCGCCCTGAGCGCCTCGCCCACGGTCGGATTGCCGCCCCGCCGCAGCAGCGCGAGGACCGCCAGCGCCCCGACATAGCCGAGCAGCACGGTGAGCAGGAGGAAGGGCCAGTTTTCGGTATAGGCTTCCTGGAACGCGGCGCTCATGGCCTCGATCACCATCTCGGGCGTGGCGTCGTCGGGCAGGTCGACCTCGCCCTGTTCCATCGTTCCGGGGGCGAGGATGGCGACCGCGAACTGGGGCAGGAAATAGAACAGGCCGACCACGGTCGCGATCACCCCGAAATTGGCCGAGAGGAGCGCCATGGCGTCGTTCCAGGCCTTGCCCATGTCGAGTTTCCTCGCCGTGCGTGTCATGTCGATCCCCGTTCACCTGAAACCGGCACGCTCCGGTCGCGCCGCTTGCCTCTTGATATGCGCCGCTAATGCCCCCACGCAGGCCCCATGGCAAGCACGGCTCCCGATTCCGCGGCCCGTTTCGCACCCGATCCGGCGATCGAGTGGCGGGTGTCGCAGGCCGCAGTTCCCTATGCGGAAGCGCTCGCCGGGATGGAGGCCCGCAACGCCGCCATCGCCGCGGGCAGGGCACGCGAGCTGGTCTGGCTGCTCGAACACCCGCCGGTCTACACCGCCGGGACCAGCGCGGACCCGGCCGAACTGGTCGATCCGCGCTTCGAGGTGGTCGAGGCCGGGCGCGGCGGGCGCTACACCTATCACGGGCCGGGCCAGCGGGTCGGCTACCTGATGCTCGACCTCAATACCCGCGGCAAGGACGTGCGCTGTTTCGTCCATGCGATCGAGGGCTGGGTGATCGCCACCTTGTCCGATTTCGGGGTCGATGCCTGGCGCAGCGAGGGCCGCGTCGGCATCTGGACGCGCGACATCGACGGGCGCGAGGCGAAGATCGGCGCGATCGGGGTGCGCGTGCGGCGCTGGGTCACGATGCACGGATTTTCGGTCAATCTCGACCCCGACCTTTCGCACTTTTCGGGGATCGTGCCGTGCGGGATCGAGGAATTCGGGGTGACCAGCCTCGCCCGGCTCGGCCGGCCGGTGAGCCTCGAGGACTGGGACGCGGCGCTGATCGCGCGGGCGCGGGAATTTCTCGACACGCTGGACAGGACGGGACGCAATTCATGCCGCTGAGCTTTTCGAGACACGCCGCCTGCGCGCTGGCGGCAGCCCTGCTGCTCGCCGCCTGCGAGGACGAAGCGGTCGAGGCCCCGCGCGAGACCGGGCAGGGCGGCGAGGCCGCGGGCGAGGTGCTGGGCGGGACGATCAGCGACGAGATGGTGCCGCTCGAACGTCTGCGCTCGCAGTCCCCGCCGCTCGAACCCGAACCGGGCGAGGGTGAGGGCGGCAACGGAGCCGCGCCCGGGGGCGATGCCGACGCGAGGGCCGGGGACGATGCGGCGGAAGGCGAAGGCGAGGGCGACGACACCCCCGCGCCCGCGCCCGCTTCGACCGCCCTGCCGGTGGCCCCGCCCGCCCCCGACTAGGCTTCAGGCAGGAGCGCTTTCGGCCTCTTCCTCGGCGAGTGTCGGGTAATCGATGTAGCCTTCCGGAATCGGGAAATACCAGCTCTTGGGCACGTCCCTGTTCGGGTTCCAGTGCGCCCCGCGCGCGATCCGCGTTTCGAGATCGGGGTTCGAGATATAGGGCCGCCCGAAGCTCACCGCATCGCAGGTGCCGGAGGTGACGGCTTCCTCGGCGGCCTCGGCGGTGTAGTCCGAATTGAGGATCAGCGCCCCCGAATAGGCCTTGCGGATGACGGGGTTCTGTTTCGGCACGTCGGTCGCGCCGAAGGTCCCGTCGGGGCCGGGCTCGCGCAGTTCGACGAAGGCAAGGCCGAGCTCCTCGCACACCCGCGCCGCCGCGCCGAAAGTCGCCGCCGGGTCGCTGTCGTCCACCCCTTGCGTCTCCCCATTGGGCGACAGGCGGATGCCGACGCGGTCCGCCCCCCAGACATCGACCAGCGCCTCGAGCACCTCGCGCATGAAACGGGTGCGGTTCTGCGGGCTGCCACCATATTCGTCGGTCCGAAGGTTCGAGGAATCGCGCAGGAACTGGTCCACCAGGTATCCGTTCGCACCGTGCAGCTGGACCCCGTCGAAACCCGCCTTCTTCGCGTTCTCCGCCGCGTGGCGATAGTCGGCGACGACCCGCGCGATGTCCTCCTTCGAAAGCGCGCGCGCCGTGGCGTAATCCTGCTTTCCGGCCGGGGTATGCGCCTGCCCGGGCGCCTGCGTCGCGCTCGCCGAGACGGGCGCTTCGCCGTCGAGGAAACAGGGATGCACGAGCCGGCCCATGTGCCAGAGCTGCATGACGATGAGCCCGCCTTCCTCGTGCACCGCTTTCGTCGTCAGCTTCCAGCCCTCGACCTGCTCGTCGCTCCAGATGCCGGGCGCGCTGGGCCAGCCGAGGCCTTCGCGGCTGATGCCGGTCGCCTCGGTCAGGATCATGCCCGCCCCGGCACGCTGGCGGTAATAGGTCGCCATCAGCTCGTTCGGCACGAACATCGGTTCGGCCGCGCGCCCGCGGGTGAGCGGGGCCATGAGGATGCGGTTCTTCGCTTCGAGCGCGCCCATGGTGAGCGGCTGGAAAAGGGCGTCGTGCATCGGCGTATTTCTCCTGTTGCCTTGTCGCTTGGCTGTTCACTTGGAGGCGATGAAGCTAGGGCGCAAGCATGGAAAAAGAGGGGGCTGGGACGGAATATCTTGGAAAGCGGCAGCCCGGGCGGGCGCGCGGCTGGCTGCTGCTCGCCGCGCTGCTGGCGGGCAATGTTGCGCTGGCGACAGGGCCGTGGCTGGTGCGGCTGGCCGACACCGGGCCGGTCTCCGCGGCGTTCTGGCGGCTGCTGCTGGCGCTTCCCTTCCTCGCGGTGTTCGCGCGGGTGGCGGGCCAGCGGCTGGGCGGAATGCCGCGGCGGACGATGATCGCGGTGGCGATCGGGGCAACCGCTTTTGCCCTCGACCTTGCAAGCTGGCACACCGGCATCGGCATGACCCGGCTCGCCAACGCCACCCTGTTCGGCAATTCGGGCAGCATCGTGCTGCTGTTCTGGGGTTTCATCGCCGCGCGCAGCCTGCCGCGCGGGGCGGAGTGGCTCGCGATCGCCTGCGCGCTGGGCGGGGCGGTGATATTGCTCGGGCGCAGCCTCGAAATCTCGCAGGAGACCTTCGTGGGCGACCTGTTCTGCCTTGCCGCGGGGCTGCTCTACGCGGTCTATCTGCTGAACCTCCAGGGCGCGCGGGGCGGCTTCGGCGGGTGGAGCCTGCTCGTCTGGGTGAGCGTCTTCGCCTGCCCGGTCCTGCTGGCGCTCGCGCTGGTGCTGGGCGAGCCGGTGTGGCCGACCGACTGGACCCCGATCCTGATCCTGTTCGTCTCGAGCCAGCTCGTCGGGCAGGGCCTGCTGGTCTTTTCGCTAGGCCATTTCCCGCCGCTCGTCATCGGCCTCGCCCTGCTGACCCAGCCGGCGGTCGCGGCGCTGATCGGCTGGAGCGTGTTCGGCGAGGTTCTCACGCCGCTCGACGTGGCGGGGATGGTGCTGCTGGGCAGCGCGCTGGCGGTGGCGCGGGCGAGCGCGGGAAGGGCCGCGCCCGCTGCCGGGGACGGTTAGTCCCCGCTCGGAACCTCGCTCTTGGGCATGTCCTCGATCTCGACCCTGCCGAGGTCGCCCTTGCCCACCGTACCGCTTGCCATCTCCAGCATCCGGTCGAGGCTGCGCTTCGCCTTCAGGCGGATGTCCTCGTCGATCTCGATCCGGGGCTCGAGGTCGCGCAGGGCGACGTAGAGCTTTTCCATGGTGTTGAGCGCCATGTAGGGGCAGATGTTGCACGCGCAGTTCCCGTCCGCGCCGGGCGCGCCGATGAAGTTCTTTTCCGGCAGCGCCTTTTCCATCTGGTGGATGATGTGCGGTTCGGTCGCGACGATCAGCGTGTCGCCCTCGAATTCCTGCGCGTATTTGAGGATCGACGAGGTCGAGCCGACGTGGTCGGCGTGGTCGAGGATGGTCGGCGGGCATTCCGGGTGCGCCGCGACCGGCGCGCCGGGGTGTTGTTCCTTGAGCTTCAGAAGCTCGGTCTCGTTGAAGGCCTCGTGGACGATGCACACGCCCGGCCACAGCAGCATTTCGCGGTCGAACTTGCGTGACAGCCAGCCGCCGAGGTGACGGTCGGGGCCGAAGATGATCGGCTGGTCCCTCGGGATCTGCTGCAGGATCGTCTCCGCGCTGGAGGAGGTGACGATGATGTCGGACAGCGCCTTCACCTCGGTCGAGCAGTTGATGTAGGTCAGAGCGATGTGATCGGGATGCGCCTCGCGGAAGGCCTTGAACTTTTCGGGCGGGCAGCTGTCTTCGAGCGAGCAGCCCGCGTCCATGTCGGGCAGGATCACGGTCTTTTCCGGCGAGAGGATCTTGGCCGTGTCGGCCATGAACTTGACCCCGCAGAAAGCGATGACGTCCGCGTCGGTGTCCGCCGCCTTGCGGCTGAGTTCGAGGCTGTCGCCGACGAAGTCCGCGATGTCCTGGATATCGGCGGTCTGGTAGTAATGCGCGAGGATGACGGCATTGCGTTCCTTCCGCAGCCGGTCGATCTCGCCGAGCAGATCCTTGCCGGTCGGGACTTTGGTGGCGATGCTCATTCTCGAAACCCTGTTGTGTGCGTTGCCGCCGATATAGGTTGCAGCGCGCGATTTTCGAGCGGTTTTCGGCAGGAGCCGCGCTACATCGTGAAGCCGGGCGGCAGGAACGCCTCCATCGGGCGTTCTGCCCCCGCGGTCCCGGCGATCACCCAGTCGGTGAAGGCATAGCCCAGCGGGCTGTAGGCGAGCGCCATCGATGCCGCGAATACCCCGGCATAGATGCCGAGCCCCCACCAATAGGCGGGATGGACCCGGCCAGAGGACCGCAGGTCCGCGATCATGCCGATCACCGGGAAGGCGAAGGTCGCGCAGGTCGTGATGACCCAGGCGTCGGGGATCATCAGCGGCAGCGGAAGCAGCCGCCCGAGCCCCGGCCCGGTCAGCACGGCCATCGCCACCAGCATCAGCCGCCGGTGCCAGCCGGTATGGCGCCGCGCCCTGAGCGCCCACCATGCCAGCCCGCCGAAGCACAGCAGCAGCGCAAGGTTGCTGACGAGGAATTCGTTGACCGCGAAGAAGAATGGACCGCCCGTGCGCCGCGCCACCGTCACCATGACGAGAACGCCCGCCATCACCATCACCGGGACCCAGGCATGGGCGAGCTGGCCGATCCTGGCGTGCAGTTCGCGCTGGCCCGAGGAAATCGTGACGTGCTGGGCCAGGTAGAGCGCGATCCAGCCCATGAAGATCACGCCGTGAAGGTGGTAGGGCCACGGCACCGCGAAGGTCGAACGGCCGAGCGCGACCTGCACGGTGAACCCGGTGACGATGATTGCCGACATGACGAAAGCCATGATCGTGAAAAAGCGCGTGCCTTCGACCGGCGCGGCGCGCGGTGCCGTGGTTGCCATCGCTCCCCCTCCGCGCGCGCAGCGGAGCGCGCGACTCGCGTGTAGTCACGACCCGGCGACCGATTTTACAGGCTTTTCAGGCGCCGCGCCAGATTTCGACCCCCGCCTCGTCCTCGCGCGCCACGAGGCCGCGCTTCTCGAGGTCGATGAGGTGCGCCGTCACGCTCATCTGCGCTGCCGGCACGAGGCGCTCGTCGAGGCCCTTGTACATGGCCGGGATGAACTCGCCGACCGCGCGGGCCTCTTCGCCCAAGAGGCGCAGGATCTGGTTCTCGCGCTGGCGGCGGTGGCCGATCATGCCGCGCACGAGCTGGCGCGGCCTGGTGATCGCCGCGCCGTGGGCGGAGTGGTAGACCGTGTCCTCGCGCGCGAGCAGCTTCTCGAGGCTCGTCATGTAGGCACCCATGTCGCCGTCGGGCGGGACGACGACGCTGGTCGACCAGCCCATGACGTGGTCCCCGGTGAACAGCGCGCCCGATTCCTCCAGCGCGAAGCACAGGTGGTTCGAGGTGTGGCCGGGCGTCGCGACGGCGGTGAGCGTCCAGCCGGTCCCGCGCATCGCCTCGCCCTCCTCGAGCACGCGGTCGGGGGCATAGGTCGTATCGAAGCTCTCGTCCGAGCGCGGCAGGTCGGTGGACAGCACCAGCGGCGCGCAGCCCGCGATCGGCGCGCCGGTGCGTTCGGACAGGGGCGCGGCGGCGGGCGAGTGGTCGCGGTGGGTGTGGGTGCACATGATCGCCGCGACCTTGCGGCCCGCGACGGCGCGCAGGATCGCCGCGATATGCGCCTCGTCCGCCGGACCCGGATCGATCACCGCGCAGTCCGGCCCGTGGCTTTCGCCCACCACGTAGGTCTGCGTGCCGGTGTAGGTGTAGGGCGACGGGTTCGGCGCGAGCACGCGGCGGACCAGCTCTTCGACCTGTTCGGCCTCGCCGGTCGGCCAGGGCTTGGGGGGGATTTCTGCCATGTCCAGGGATATGGCGGGGCGCGCCCGGCCTGTCGAGGGGTGCGGGCAGGCCCCTCGACTTGGGGATGCGCCCCGCGTTAGGAGCGGGGCGCAGGAAGAGAGGGAGCGCCGATGTCCGACCATATCCTCGTGCTCGACGAAGGGACGACCTCGACGCGCGCCATGCTCTTCGCGAGCGACGGCGTGCTGGTCGCGAGCGCCCAGGCGGAACTGGCGCAGCATTACCCGCAGAGCGGCTGGGTCGAACACGATCCGCAGGAGATCTGGGACAAGACGCTGGCCTGCGCGCGCGAGGTCGTGCCGAAGGCGGGCGGGGCGGCGATGATCGCCGGGCTCGGCATCACCAACCAGCGCGAAACCGTGGTGGCGTGGGATCGCACGACAGGCGAGCCCCTGACCCGCGCGATCGTGTGGCAGGACCGGCGGACCGAACCGCTTTGCATGGAACTGCGCGAAGCCGGCCACGAGGAGGAGGTGCAGCGCCGCACCGGGCTCGTGCTCGACCCCTATTTCGCGGGCACCAAGATGCGCTGGATGCTCGACCACGTGCCCGCGGTGAAGGCGGCGGCCGGGGCCGGGACGCTGGCGTTCGGCACGGTCGACAGCTGGCTCCTGTTCAGGCTCACCGGCGGGGCGCACGTCACCGATGCGAGCAATGCGAGCCGCACGCTGCTGATGGATCTCGAGGCGCCCGGCTTCGACGAAGGCCTCTGCGACCTCTTCGGCGTGCCCCGTGCGGCCCTGCCGCAGGTGATCGACATGGCGGGCGAGATCGGCCGGACCGATCCGCGCCTGTTCGGCGGGCCGATCCCGATCACCGGCTGCGCCGGGGACCAGCAGGCGGCGACGATCGGGCAGGCCTGCCTTGCGCCCGGCCAGACCAAGGCGACCTACGGCACCGGGGCCTTCATCCTGACCAGTCAGGGCAGCGCCGTGCCGCGCTCGACCCACCGCCTGCTTTCGACCGTGCTGACCCAGATCGGCGGGAGCCGCACCTATGCCATCGAAGGCTCGGTCTTCGTCGCGGGCAGCCTCGTGCAGTGGCTGAGGGATTCGCTCGGCATCGTCGAGGTGGCGGACGAGACCGAGGCGCTCGCCCGCTCGATCCCCGACAGCGCAGGGGTGACGATCGTGCCCGCGCTCGCCGGACTGGGCGCGCCGCATTGGCGGGCCGAGGCGCGCGGGGTGATCGCGGGGCTGAGCTTCGCCAGCGGCAAGGCCCAGCTCGCCCGCGCCGCTCTCGAGGCGATGGCGCACCAGACCTGGGACCTCGCGCAGGCCTTCGCCGCCGACGGGACGCCCTGGGCGGGGCTGAGGATCGACGGCGGCATGGCGGCGAACGACTGGATGGCGCAGGATCTTGCCGATGTGCTGGCGATCCCGGTCGAGCGGCCCGGCTTCGTCGAGACGACGGCGCTGGGTGCGGCGATGCTGGCGGCGGCCGGGGCGGGGCTATACCCCGATCTCGCGGCGGCGGCGGCGGCGATGCAGGGCAGGCTCACCCGTTTCGAGCCGGCGATGGGCGACGACGTGCGCGAGGAACGGCTGGCGCGCTGGCGGCGGGCGCTCGCGGCAGCCTGAACCCGGTAGCCTGACCCCGGCTGGCGGCGCGGGCGTCAGCCGCCGAGCTCGCGCCCGATGCGCTGCTGGAAGGCGCGCGCGGGGGAATGCATCGCGAACCCCTGCCGCCACGCTTCGTCCAGCCGCGCGATGCGGCGATGGAGCTGGACCGTCTCCTCGATCAGCGCGCGTGTTTCCGGTTCGAGCCGGGCGAGCGCCGCCGCGTCCGCTTCGCGGTCGGGCGGGAGCGTGCCGTGCCGCCGGACCTGGCTCGCGGTCAGTTCGCCGGAAAAGTACGCGCGCTGGTTCAGCAGCCATGCGAGGATGTGCATCATGCGGGTGGTGGTCTTCAAACCCTCGGTCGAGAGCGCGAGGCGGAGCATCGCGCCATGCGCGCCGGGAGGTACGGCGCGCAGATCCTCGGTGGGCCGTATCCCCGCGGCGAAGACCGCGCGCACCTCGTCGGCGAGGACCAGAGCCTCGGTGTAGAGCGCCTCGATGATCGGGCGGGAAAGATCGCTGGTGCGTGCCATAGTCGGGCACCGGGCTAGGCCGGGGTTGCGGAATGCTCCACTCAACTATGGTTACTTTCCCGGCAAAAGATCGGAGTGTCCCTAGGCGGGACGTTTTTTTGGGCGCAGCCCATCGGGGTTGCGGCATCCTCGGCCCTGGCGGGCCTGCGGGCGGCCGGTCGGCCTTGCGACCCGCTGCGCGGGCCGGGCTGGCGCTCCCTTTTGAGGTTGAAATTGGTCCGGCGCTCCTATGCGGGGTCTGGACTGGTCCGCCGCAAGCGCGACCGCGCGCCCGCAGCGCCGCAGGCGCGAGGATACGGCAGCCCATCCGGGCTGTGCAAGAATCACGCGATGATATCGGGCAGCAATTCGTCCTCGATTATCGCGATCTGGTCCTTGAGGCGAAGCTTGCGCTTTTTCAGGCGCGCGATCTGCAACTGGTCGGCAAAGCCCGTGCGTTCCCCGGCCTCGGTCAACGCGGCGATGGCCGCGTCGAGGTCGCGATGCTCCGTGCGCAGCAATTCGAGCTTCTTGCGTAGCTCCGCCTCGGTCATTCCGCCTGCCTGCCTGTCCCAACCCGTTGCCGCACCGGCGGGCTACCCTGCCAGGCTCTCGTCGTCGCCAGCACGCCAACGTTTCACCGCGGATGGCTACGCGGCCATCGATTCACCGATTCTCACGACTTTGCAAGATAGCTTACCTGTGGTTTGCTTCAAACCTGCGGCTCGGCCGCAAATGCCCGAGTCGCTTCCCTGGGGGCAGCCCCCCGACTTGAAGGAGGTAACGACTATGGCAACTGCAGCTTCCACCTCGCACGTCCAGGCTCTTCAGTCCAAGCACGCCGGCCTCGAAGCCCGCCTGCGCGACGAAATGGCCCGGCCCGCGCCCGATGCTGCGATTGTCCAGGACCTCAAGAAGCGCAAGCTCCTCCTGAAGGAGGAAATCGCGCGCGGATAGCCAGGCACGCGAGCGCGGGGCTCGTGGCGCGAACGATCCCCGAGCCGAACTGACCGGCAAGGCTGGGCTACGCAGGGCGCGTTGCGGAGGGCGAGGAAGCCCGCCCTGCGCGCCCATTGCCGGCCTGGGCCGTTGCAGCTCGCGCCTCGCCCGGCGGCGTTCCCGGACGTGCAGGCGGAGCCCCTTGCTGCGCCCGGCAGGCACGGGGGACGCTCGGGCGAGGGCGCTTTGCTTTTGCCCGCCGTCCGCAGTAGACGTGGCCGAGCCCATGACTGCCGCCGCATCCGCCCGCCAGATCCTTACCCGCCTGACCGAGGTCATGGCCTCGCGCCTCCACGCGCAGGGCAAGCTCGATCGCGTGGTCGAGATCATCGCCGAATGCCTGTCGAGCGAGGTCTGTTCTATCTACCTCCTGCGCGAAGGAATGCTCGAACTCTTCGCGACGCGCGGCCTCAACCAGAGCGCGGTCCACGTCACCCGCATGGCGGTGGGCGAAGGGCTGACCGGCACCATCGCCGCCAATGTCGAAACGCTGAACCTCGCCGAGGCCAAGGCCCATCCCGACTTCCTCTACCGCCCGGAAACGGGCGAGGAGAAGTTCCACTCCTTCGCCGGGGTGCCGATCGTCTATCGCGAGCGCGCGGTCGGCGTGCTGTGCGTCCAGCACCTCGACCCGCGCCGTTACGAGGATGTCGAGATCGAGGCGCTGCAGACCACCGCCATGGTGCTGTCCGAACTCATCGCCAATGCCGAACTGGTCGACGAGGAGGAGGCGCGCGGCCTGACCGAGGAGCAGACCGCGCCGGCCACGATCACCGGCCTGCCGATGGTCAAGGGGCTGGGCGCGGGCCAGGCCGTGTTCCACCAGCCGCGCGTCCAGATCACGCAGGTCATGGCCGAGGACATCGAGGCCGAGCGCCAGCGCGTCTACCGCGCCTTCGACAAGATGCGCGAGCAGATCGACAGCCTCGCGAACCAGGCCGAATTCGGCGTCGGCGGCGAACACGAGGAGGTGCTCGAGACCTACAAGATGTTCGCCTATGACGAAGGCTGGTCGCGCCGGATCAACGAGGCGATCGATTCGGGGCTCACGGCGGAAGCCGCGATCGAGCGGGTGCAGCAGCACACGCGGATGCGGATGCGCGAGATCGACGATCCCCTGCTCGCCGACCGGATGCACGATCTGGAGGATCTGGCGAACCGCCTGATCCGCATCGTCGCCGGGCAGTTGGGCACGGCGGCCTCGCAGGGGCTGCGGCGCGACACGATCCTGATTGCGCGCAACCTCGGGCCGGCCGAACTGCTCGAATACGACAAGCGGCGGCTGAAGGGCGTCATCCTCGAGGAGGGCTCGCTCACCGCCCATGTCGTGATCGTCGCGCGCGCGATGGGCGTCCCCGTGCTGGGCCGCGCGCAGAGCGTGCGCGGCGTCATCCGCGAGGGCGACGAGATCCTGCTCGATGCGACCGCGGGCAACGCGATCGTGCGCCCGGTCCAGCAGGTCGCCGACGCCTTCCACGCGCGCTTCGCCAAGTCGAAGGAGCGGCAGGCCGCCTATGCCTCGCTGCGCGATGTCGAACCCTTCACCCGCTGCGGGACCCGCATCCAGGTGATGATGAATGCCGGGCTCAGGGACGACATGAGCAACCTCGCCATGACCGGTGCGGACGGGGTCGGCCTGTTCCGCACCGAGTTCCAGTTCCTCGTCTCCGCGACATTGCCGCAGCGCGAGCGCCAGACCCGGCTCTACCGCGACGTGCTCGATGCGGCGGGCGACAAGCCGGTGATCTTCCGCACGGTCGATATCGGCGGCGACAAGTCGGTGCCCTATCTCGCCTCGGACATCGCCAGGAACGACGAGAATCCGGCGATGGGCTGGCGCGCGCTCAGGCTCGCGCTCGAACGCGAGGGGTTGATGAAGGCGCAGGCGCGCGCCCTGCTCGAAGCGGCGAGCGGGCGGGCGCTCTACGTCATGTTCCCGATGGTCTGCGAGGTCTGGGAATTCGACGCCGCGAAGGCGGTGTTCGACGAACAGCTCGCCTTCCTGCGGACCAAGAAGCGCGTCGCGCCGGAGCGCATCCATTACGGCGCGATGCTCGAAGTGCCCGCGCTGGCCGAAGTGCTCGACCTGCTCCTGCCGCGGCTCAGCTTCCTGTCGGTAGGCACGAACGATCTCACCCAGTTCCTGTTCGCCGCCGACCGCGCCAATCCCAAGCTCGCCCAGCGCTACGACTGGCTCAGCCCGTCGATCCTGCGGTTCCTGCGGCGGGTGATCCAGACCAGCCTCGGCAGCGGGGTCGATGTCGGCGTGTGCGGCGAGATGGGCGGGCGCCGGCTCGAGGCGCTGGCCCTGCTCGGCATCGGGTTCCGCCGCCTTTCCATCACCCCGGCCGCGGTCGGCCCGATCAAGGAACTGGTCCGCAAGATCGACCTCGACGAATTGTCCGCCGCGCTCACCGGGTGGCTCGCCGACCCGTCGACCGACATCCGCGCCGAGCTTTCCGCCTGGGCGACGGCGCGGGACATCGAAACCGACTGAGGCCTTCGGATTTCGCAAGGGGCCCGGCAACCTGCCGCGCGTCTGCGGCAGCCTGCGCCATTGGCCTGCGGCACGTGCTTGACAGCGCACATCAACCCCGATTGGAAGAAGGGAAGGCACCATTTTCGACAAGAACACCGCAAACACGTGGACCGGATCATGAAAAGCGATACTCACATCGGGAGCGAGACGCTCGCCGAGGGGCCCGAAGGCGGGTTCGGCGGGCATCCCCAGGGGGTCGGCGCGACGCTTCGCGCCGCGCGCGAAAGTCAGCGGCTGGACCTCGCCCACATCGCCGCGGTGACGCGCATCCCGATGCACCATCTCGAGGTGATCGAGGCGGGCGAATTCGAGGCACTGCCCTCGCGCACCTACGCGATCGGTTTCGCGCGCACCTATGCCCGGGTGGTCGGCCTCGACGAGGGGGCGATCGCCGAGGCGGTCCGCGCGGAACTGTCGGACGAGGGCGAGCGGCGCCATCACGGGGCGGGCGCGATGGAACCGGGCGATCCGGCCAAGCTTCCCTCCTCCGGCCTCGCCTGGTTCGGCGCGCTCGCCGCGATCATCCTCGCGGTCGGCGTGATCGCCTTTTCGAGCTCCTATTTCGGGCAGGGCGCGGACCTGCCCGCCCTCACCCGCGAGGACACCGCGCCCGCCGCAACCACCGCGCCCGCCTCCCCCGCGCCTTCACCCGCGGTCGCCGCGAACGAAACCGCGCCCGACCCCGAAGGCGGCGCCGACCCGTCGGGCGAGGTGGTCTTCACCGCGCTCGAGGACGGGGTGTGGGTGCGGCTCTACGAACGCGGCGGCGAACGGCTCTACGAGGCGCGGATGGAAAGCGGGGAAAGCTTCACCGTGCCCGCGGGCGCGCAGGAGCCGCTGATAAACACCGGCCGGCCGGATGCCTTCGCGATCACCGTCGGCGGGCGCGAGGTTCCCCCGCTCGCCGAAGGGCCCGCGACGATTGGCGGCGAGCCGGTCTCCGCGAGCGCCCTGCTCGCCCGCGGCGGGAGCGCCGGCCCCTCCAGCAACTGAGCGCGCCGCCGGGGGCGGGTTCCGGCCCGATTACCCACCACTTTCGCCCTATTCGCCCCTCGACTTGGGGCGAGCGAGCGGGCAGAGATTCGGCTCTCGTTCATGAACTTTCGCGCAAGGGGCGACCCGAGCGTCAACCCCGCGCCCCTTTCCTGACGGGCGCGCCACCGAAACCAGGAAGGGAGCCCGAGCCCCATGACGACCGCCCCCGTATCCCGCGTTTTGCGCCCCCTCCCGAAATCCGGCAGGAGCCTGATCGGCGCGCTTGGAGCAGCCTGCGTGCTCGCGGCCTCGCCCGCGCCCGCGATGGCGCAGGACTCGGGGAACGAGGCGCGGCTTCGCAAGATCGAGGCCGAGATCCGCGCGCTCCAGCGCAACGTCTTTCCCGGCGGCGACGGGCGCTTCTTCGAACCGCAGATCACGCGCGAAGGCGACGGCGATGCCGCGGCGCCGCCGCAGCCGGCCAGTCCCCCGACCAGCGCCATCACCGACATCCTCGCCCGGCTCGACGCGCTCGAACTGCAGATCCAGCGGCTGACCGCGCTGACCGAAGAGAACGACAACGCGCTCTCGCGGCTCGACGAACGGGTCGCCGCTCTCGAAGCCGCGCCGCCCGCCGCTTCCGCACCCGCCGGGTTGACGGACCGCGCGGACCGGGCCGCGGTCGATATCCCCGGCGGAGGCGAAGAGCGGATCGAGACCGCATCGGCCAGCACCGCCGCCGCCGACGAAGATGATGCCGACGCCGACGCCGACAGCACCACCGGACCCAGCCCCGAAAGGCTCGCCGCGGTGCAGGCGATCACCAAGCCCGACACCGGCGATCCGGGCGAGGACGAATACACATACGGCTTCCGCCTGTGGAACGCGGGCTTCTATCCCGAGGCGCGCCAGCAGCTCACCAGCTTCGTCGAAGCCTATCCCGATCACCGGCTGATCAGCTTCGGGCGCAACCTGCTCGGCCGCGCCTTCCTCGACGATGGCATGGCCGAGGAAGCGGCGCGCTGGTTCCTCAGGAACTACCAGGCCGACCGCACCGCCCGGCGTGCGCCCGACAGCCTGCTCTATCTCGCCGAAAGCATGATTGCCATGGGCGACGATCGCCGCGCCTGCATCGCGCTCGCCGAATTCGGGGAGGCGTATGCCGCGGTCGCGACCGGGCGGCTCGCCGACCAGTATGAAAGCAATCGCCGCAAGGTGACCTGCGAATAGGCGGCCCGGGCCGGATCGGTCCGGATAATTGTGGGGGAGGCGCGCGATTGCCAGGACACCCGATCCCGACAGCGTGACCCGCTTCGCCGAGGAGCTTGCCCGGCTCTGGCCCGAGGAGGAGCGCGAAGGGCCGCTCGGCCTTGCCGTGTCCGGCGGACCCGACAGCCTCGCCCTCCTGCTGCTCGCCCACGAAACGCTGCCCGGCGGCATCGCGGTCGCCAGCGTCGATCACGGCCTGCGCGCCGAGGCGGCGGGCGAGGTCGCGCTGGTCGAGGCGACCTGCCGCGCGCGCGCCATCCCCTTCGCCGCGCTTCGCGTGCGCGTGCCCCCCGGCAACCTTCAGTCCCGCGCGCGTGATGCGCGCTATGCCGCACTCGCCCGCTGGGCGCACGCGGCGGGCTGCGGCGCGCTCGCGACCGCGCACCACGCCGACGACCAGGCCGAGACGCTGCTGATGCGCCTTGCGCGGGGGAGCGGGCTGGCCGGCCTCGCCGGAGTGCGCGACCATGGCTTCGTCCCCGAAACCGACCTCCCGCTCGTCCGCCCGCTGCTCGGCTGGCGCAAAGCCGAGCTCGAGGCGCTTGTCCTCGCGGCGGGGATCGAGCCCGCGCGCGATCCGACCAACGAGGACGCGGCCTTCGACCGGGCGCGGGTGCGCCGCCACCTGGCCAAGCACGACTGGCTCGACGCAGCGGCGCTCGCAGCGAGTGCGGGCCATCTTGCCGAGGCGTGGCGCGCGATCGAATGGTATGCCCAGATCGACTGGGAGGAGATGGTCCTCAGGGAGGGCGAAGGTCCGGACGGCCCGGTGTGGCGTTATTACGCCAATGTCCCGCGCGCGATCCAGGTCGAGACGGTGCGCCGGATCGTCGCCGAACTGGGCGGGCAGGTCACCCGCGCCGAAGCGGGACGGGCAGCGGACCGGCTGTGGCGGGGCGAGAACGCCTCGCTCGGCGGCGTGCTGGCGGTGCCGGGGATCGAGCGGGTCGAGAAGATCGGGGTCGAGATGCGCGTCTGGCGCTTCCGGGCGGAGCCCGCGCGGCGGGTCCATTGACTGCGGGAGTTCCGATCCCCCGCAAATCCGACTTTACGACAGCAGCTTGTCGCCCACGTCGACATATCGGCCGCGGGTGATCACCACCTTGTCGCCGCGCTTCGCCGCCGCGAACAGCTTTTCGGCGAAGGGGTCGGGCACGCCGATGCAGCCATGGCTGGCATAGCCGTTGATCACCGGGGAGCCGTGGATCGCGATCCCGTCCCAGGTCAGCCGCAGCGTCCAGGGCATCGGCGCGTTGTTGTATTTCTCGGAGATGTTGTCCTTCTCCTTGGTCAGGATCGGGAAGGTGCCGAGCGGGGTCGGGTGGCGCCTGGTGCCGAGCAGGGCGACCGCGGTGCCGATTTCGTGCCCGCCGCGAAACACGCTGATGACGCGCGCGTCGAGATCGACGGTGATGACCAGCGGGCCGTCGTCGGGCGCGGCGCTTTCGTCCCAGAACCATTCGCCGTAGCGGATCGTGCCCTCGATCGGCAGGATGCTGCGAATGACGAAGGGATCGTCCGAGGCGATGTTCGCGGGTTCGGCCCGCGGTTCCGGTTCCTCCTCCGGTGCGGGGCCGGGCGCGGGGATCGGCTGCACCACGCTGCGGGCGATGCTGCGCGCCGCCGGGCCGCGCTGGGCGACGGGGGAAAGGGCGGGCGCGGGAAGCGGCGGAAGCTCCACCGCCGGTTCCTCCTCCGGCGCGAAGTCGGCTCCGAAGGGCATCGGAAGCGAAGGATCGACGACGACCGAGGGACCGCCCGTCGTCGGGTCGATCGCGCGGATCTCCCCGAGTTCGGCGCGCACTTCGTCCGCGGTGGCGGCTGCCCGGTCGGCGGCGGCTGCTGCCCGGTCGGCGGCGGCGTCCTGCGCGGCGGCGTGGCCCGCCGCTGCGACGAGCGCGGCGGGGACGGCGAGAGCGGCGAGGGCAAGGAGGAGCGGACGGGCAGGCTTGGTCATGGCCCCGGTTATGCCGCGTTAACCGCGTGTTCGCCAGTGGCTTGTGCGGCCGCGTCCCCCCAGGGGACGACGCCCGGCCAATGCTTAAGCGCAATGCTTAACGGCACCGACCCGTATGGGCGCCCCGCGGGAAGTCCTGCAGGCTATCGTGCATCATGCGCGAGCGCCGCGCCGAGCAATCCCGGCTGGGGATGCTTCACCAGGGCGAGGGGAATGGCTTTCATCATGGCGGCATAGCGCCCCTTGTCGATGAACGCCTCGTGGAAGGCGGGTTCGCACAAGTGCCGCTCGAGCCGCTGGCCGAGCCCGCCGGCAATCACCACCGCGCCCGCCCCGTGGGCCAGGGCATAATCCCCTGCGATCCGGCCGAGCGTCGCTATGAAATGCGCGACCGCCCGCTGGGCGAGCGGGTCCTCGCCCGCCATGCCCGCCTTCCAGATGGCAAGGCTTTCGCGGTGGGCGGGCTTCAGGCCGTCGCGCTCGGCAAGGGCGGACTGGATCGGGACGATCCCTTCGCCCGATAGCACCCGCTCGACCGAGACGCGCCCGAACCGCCGCCGCAGCGCGGCGAGGATCGCGTCGTCGAGCGGCGAGACCGGGGCGAAGTCGATGTGCGAACCCTCGGTCGCCTGCACCAGCGCGCGGCCCTCGTGCCAGCGGAAATGCGCGATGCCGAGCCCCGTGCCCGGACCGATCACGGTCACGGTGCCGCTTTCGGGCAGCACGCCCTGCGGCCCGGCGAGGTGGGCGAGATGGTCCGGCCCCAGCCCGGCGACGGCATGGGCGATGGCGGCGAAATCGTTGAGCAGGGTGACGTGTTCGACCCCCAGTTCGTCCGGCAGGGTGTCGGGATCGAAGCGCCAGTCGGCATTGGTGAGCTTGAACGGGCCTTCGCCGACCGGCCCGGCAAGCGCGAAGGCGGCCCCGGCGGGGGCGAAGCCCGGCTCGCGCTCGCGGAAGGCGCGCCAGGCAGACGGCAGGTCGGGATAGTCGCCGGTGGCGAGCACGACCGGTTCCGACAGCACCGCCCGCCCGTCCGCGCCCCTGCGGGCACGGGCAAAGCGGGCGTTGGTCCCGCCGATATCGGCGACCGCGATTTCGCGCGCGGGCGGGTTCACAGGCCGGCTGCGGCGAGCATCGCGGACGCGCCGCGTTCGGCCCCGTCGGCATGGGCCTGCATGATGCGGAACAATTCGCGGCCCACGCCCCATTCGGGCTCGCGGTCGGGGGCGGGTTCGCGCGCGTCGAGATCGGCCCGGGCGGTGAGTTCGCCGGTTTCGGCGCAGAGCCTGATGACGTCCCCGTCGCGCACTTTCGCCAGCGGCCCACCCCCCTTCGCCTCGGGGGTGAGGTGGATCGCGGCCGGCACCTTGCCGCTCGCCCCCGACATGCGCCCGTCGGTGACGAGTGCGACGCGGTGGCCGCGGTTCTGCAGCACCGCGAGCGAGGGGGTGAGCGCGTGGAGTTCGGGCATCCCGTTGGCGCGCGGGCCCTGGAAGCGCATCACCACGACCACGTCGCGGTCGAGTTCCCCCGCCTTGAACGCGGCGAGCACGTCAGACTGGTCGTCGAACACGCGCGCTGGCGCCTCGATCGTCCAGCGCTCGCGCTCCACCGCCGAGCTCTTGAAGCAGGCGCGCCCGAGATTGCCGGTGAGCAGGCGCATCCCGCCATCGGGCTGGAACGGGTCGGAGACGGGGCGCAGCATGGTGTCGTCGCGGCTCGCCTCGATCGCCGCCCAGCCGAGCGTGTCCGCTTCGAGCACGGGCTCCTTCGCATAGGCAGCGAAGCCTTCTTCCCAGATGGTCGGGATGTCGCCGTGGGCCAGTCCGGCATCGAGCAGTTCGCCGATGACGTAACCCATGCCGCCTGCCGCGTGGAACTGGTTCACGTCGCCCGCGCCGTTGGGATAGACCCGCGCGATGAGCGGCACGACCCGGCTGATTTCGGCCATGTCGGACCAGTCGATGACGATCCCCGCCGCCCGCGCCATGGCGGGGATGTGGATCGCGTGGTTGGTCGATCCGCCGGTGGCGAGAAGGCCGATCACCGCGTTGACGATCGCCTTTTCGTCGACCACCTGCGCGAGGGTCCGGGTCGTGGTCCCGGCGAGCGCGGCGAGGCGGTGGATCGCCGCCCGGTCGAACGCCTGGCGCAGCCTGGTGCCCGGCTGGACGAAGGCGGCGCCCGGGACGTGGAGGCCCATCATCTCCATCATCATCTGGTTCGAATTGGCCGTGCCGTAGAAGGTGCAGGTGCCCGGCGAATGGTAGCTGCCCAGCTCGCTTTCGAGCAGTTCGTCGCGCCCGAGCTCCCCGGCGGCGTATTTCTGGCGGGTTTCCTGCTTCTGCGCGTTCGAGATGCCCGAAGGCATCGGGCCGCCGGGCACGAAGACCGCGGGCAGGTGGCCGAAACGCAGGCTCCCGATGACGAGGCCGGGCACGATCTTGTCGCAGATGCCGAGCGCCGCGACGCCGTCGAACATCTGGTGCGAGAGCGCGACGCCGGTCGCGAGCGCGATGCTGTCGCGGCTGAACAGCGAAAGCTCCATCCCGTCCTCGCCCTGCGTCACGCCGTCGCACATCGCCGGCGTGCCGCCCGCGACCTGCGCCGTCGCGCCGACCTCGCGGGCGTGGATCTTGAGCCGTTCGGGATAGCGGTAATAGGGCGCATGGGCCGAAAGCATATCGTTGTAGGCGGTGACGATGCCGATGTTCGGCCCGCGCCGGTGCTTCATCGCCTCCTGGTCCTCCATCGCGCCCGCAAAGGCGTGGGCGAGGTTGGAGCAGGCGATGTCCTTGTGATCGGGCCGCCGGTCGGCCTCGCGGCGCATCAGATCGAGATAGGCTGCGCGGCTGTCCCGCGAATTGGCGATCACGCGCTGCGTGACCCGGTGGATCGTGTCGTCGAGCTTATTCATGCCAGCTCACTCCGTCGCGTTCGACGAGGCCGATCGCCGCGCTCGGCCCCCAGCTTCCTGCGGTGTAGGTGCGCGGCGCCATGCCGCTCGCCGCCCATTCGGCCCGGATCGCATCGATCCAATGCCATTGTGCCTCGACCTCGTCGCGGCGCACGAACAGGGTCTGGTCGCCCTTGATCAGGTCGAGCAGCAGGCGTTCGTAGGCGATCCGCCGGAACCGGCCGACGAAGGCGTCGGGCATGGCGATCTCGAGCGGGACCTCGCGCAGGCTCACCCCGTTCTCGTCGAGACCCGGGACCTTCGCCATCAGGGCAAGCGTGATGTTCTCTTCCGGCTGGATGCCGATGAGCAGGTGGTTGGGATGGGTCGCGACCGTGCTCCCCCCGCCCGCGCTGTCGAAGATCGAATGCGGCACGCAGCGGAACTGCACGAGGATCTCGGTCACGCGCTCGGGCAGGCGTTTGCCGGTCCTGAGGTAGAAAGGCACGCCTTTCCAGCGCCAGTTGTCGACATGGGCCTTGATCGCGACGAAGGTTTCGGTGTCCGAAGGGCGGGCCAGTTCCTCGTCGTAGCCGGGCACGGCCTTGCCCGCGATGGCGCCCGCGCGGTACTGGCCGGTGACGGTCTCGCCCGCCCTGGCCGGGCGCAGGGCACGCAGGACCTTGACCTTCTCGTCGCGGATCGCGGTCGGGCCGAACCCGGTCGGCGGCTCCATCGCGACGAGGCTGAGCAGTTGGAGCATGTGGTTCTGCACCATGTCGCGCAGCGCACCCGCGCCGTCGTAGAAATCGATCCGCCCTTCGAGGCCCACCGTTTCGGCGACCGTGATCTGGACATGGTCGATATAGGTCGCGTTCCAGATCGGTTCGAACAGGATGTTGGCGAAGCGCAGGGCGAGGAGGTTCTGCACCGTCTCCTTGCCGAGATAGTGGTCGATCCGGAAGATGCGCTCCTCCGGGAAGGCCTCGGCCACCGCGTCGTTGATCGCGCGGCTCGATTCGAGATCGTCGCCCAGCGGTTTTTCGAGGCACAGCCGCACGTTTTCCCCGACCAGGCCCGAATGCTTGAGCCCGGCGATGGTGGGGCCGAACAGGCTCGGCGCGGTCGAGAGGAAGATCGCGACGCCCGTGTTCGCGCCCTCGCCGATCGGGCCGACCTTCGCGGCGAGGTGTTCGAACCCTTCGAGCGTCGCCGCGTCGAGCGGCTGGTAATGCAGCCGGTTGAGAAAGCCCGCCATTCCGCCGCGCCGTTCGGCCGGCAGGTGTTCCTCGAGCGCCTGGCGGGCCATGTCGCGAAAGCCCGCATCGTCCATCCCGGAACGGGCGGTGCCGATGATCGAAAGCTGTTCGGGCAGCAGCCCGTCGGCATCGAGCGCGCACAGCGAAGGCAGCAGCTTGCGCCGCGAGAGGTCGCCGGTGGCCCCGAACAGGAGCAGCCGGTCGGCAGCGAACTGGGTCAATCGCATCTCTCCTTGCGGGCGCCATGCAGGCGCCGTGCGTGGCGGATGCTAACCGATCGCCCCGGAAGCGGCAACGTGGCCGCTCCGCCGTTCGGCCCCTCGGCCGCTCAGGAGGCGATCACGCCGAACAGGTCGTGTTCGTCGGCATCCTCGATCCTGACATCAACGATCGCCCCCGGCCGAAGGTCCGCAGGAACATCGCGCAGGTGCACCGCGCCGTCGATCTCGGGCGCGTCGGCCTCGCTGCGGCCGGTCGCGCCGATATCCCCGTCCTCGTCCGCCTCGCCCACCTCGTCGATGATGACGGGAAGCGTGCGGCCGACCTTGGCGGCGAGCTTTTCCGCGCTGATGCGGGCGGTGAGTTCCATCAGCCGGGCGTAACGTTCCTCCTTGACCTCTTCGGGCACGGGATCGGGCAGGGCATTGGCCGCCGCGCCCTCGACCGGTTCGAAGCGGAACGCGCCGACCCGGTCGAGCCGCGCCTCGGCCAGCCAGTCGAGCAGGTATTCGAAATCCTCCTCGCTTTCGCCGGGAAAGCCGACGACGAAGGAGGAGCGCACCGCGATATCGGGGCAGGTCTCGCGCCAGTTCCGCAGACGATCGAGCACCTTGGCCTCGTTGGCGGGGCGCTTCATCAGTTTCAGCACCTTCGGGCTCGCGTGCTGGAAGGGGATGTCGAGATAGGGGGTGAGCAGGCCGTCAGCCATCAAAGGCAGGACCTGGTCGACATGGGGGTAGGGGTAGACGTAGTGCAGCCGCACCCAGGGCGCGCGGCCTTCGTCGGTTCGCAGCCCCCCAAGCTCGCGCGCAAGGTCGGTCATGTGCGCGCGCACCTCCCGGCCCTTCCACCGGCGGCTCTCGTGGCGCAGGTCGAGGCCGTAGGCGCTGGTGTCCTGCGAGATGACGAGGAGTTCGCGCGTTCCCGCCGCGACCAGTTTCTCCGCCTCGCGCAGCACCGCGTCGATCCGGCGGCTGGCGAGCTTCCCGCGCAGCTGCGGGATGATGCAGAAGGCGCAGGAATGATTGCAGCCCTCCGAAATCTTGAGGTAGCTGTAATGGCGCGGGGTGAGCTTCACGTCCGGCTGCGGGATCAGGTCCACGAACGGCCCCTGCGAAGGCGGGGCGTGGGTGTGGACCGCTTCGACCACCTGTTCGTACTGGTGCGCTCCCGTCACCGCCAGAACCCGCGGATGGGCGGCGCGGATCGCGTCGGCTTCCTCGCCCATGCAGCCGGTCACGATCACGCGCCCGTTGAGCGAGATCGCCTCTCCGATCGCGGCGAGGCTTTCCTCCTTCGCGCTGTCGAGAAAGCCGCAGGTGTTGACCAGCACCACGTCGGCCCCGGCGTAATCGGGGCTGATCGCGTAGCCGTCGGCGCGCAGGCGGGTAAGGATGCGCTCGGAATCGACCAGCGCCTTGGGACAGCCGAGGCTGACCATGCCGACGCGCTTCTGGTCGGGCAGGCTGCGGGGAGGGGAGGGGGCGAGGGTGCTCATTTGGCGCGGCGCTCTACACGCAAAGCGGAGGATGCGCTAGCAGGATGCGAAACCCATACGGAGCCGATTCATGAATGATTTCGCCTTGTGGCCGGTGCTCGCCGGAACCGCCGCCTTCTTCGTCGTTGGCGCGATCTGGTACGGGGTGCTGTTCGGGAAGGCGTGGCAGCGCGCCGCCGGCCTGTCGGACGAGGCCCTGCGCGGGCGCAACATGGCGCTGATCTTCGGGCTCGTCTTCCTGTTCGAGATGCTGGTCGCGATGGTCCTGTGGCACCTGCTTGCCCGCACCAACCCGGCCCCGCACGTGGTGATGATGATGGCTCTCGGCTTCGCGGTCGGGGTGATGATCCCGGCGGTGGGGATCAACTATCTCTTCCAGCGCAGGAGCGGGCTGCTGTTTGCGATCGACGCGGGCCATTTCCTCGTCGGGATGGCGGCGATGGGCGGGGTGTTCCTGCTGTTCCGGTGACGCGCTAGCCCGGATTATTCACCGGCAGTGGTCTGACGGGTTGGCGGGAGTGGCGTAAGCATTTGCATTGTTGTAGGAATGTGGTTGCTTAAGCCAGACCTGCAACGGGGCAAAATATGCCACAGACCACACCCGCCGGATGCGATGATAGCGCGTCCGTATTTTCGTTTCCAGCAGTGCGCGGCAAGAAGGTCACAGCTGCGTTTGACGGCGGCAGGCTGACCTCGGATGGCGGGGTCCTGGTGCTGGCTCAGGCCGAGCGCATGATGGGGCTCTGCCAGCGGCTTGCGGCGTGTATTGCCGATCCGCGCGATCCTGCTCGGGTGGTTCATCGGCTTGAAGATATCCTGCGCGCGCGGATGTTCGCGATCGCCTGCGGCTATGAGGATGCCGATGATCTCGACGCTCTGCGCGATGATCCGGGCTTCCGCCTTGCGCTGGGCAAGCTGCCGGGATCGGGTGCGGGGTTGGCCAGCCAACCGACGATGAGCCGCTGGGAGAATGCGCCGAGCACGCGCGAGCTGGCAAAGATGCTGGGGATCATGATCGACATCTACTGCGCCAGCTACCCCACTCCGCCGGCGGCGGTGACGCTGGATATCGATGACACCTGCGACGTCGTGCACGGCTATCAGCAACTCTCCTTCTGGAACGGACATCATGGGGAGCGCTGCTTCCTGCCGATCCATGTCTACGACACGGCAACGGGCCGGCCGGTGGCGATGCTGCTGCGCACGGGCAAGACGCCTTCTGGCAAGGAGGCGGCAGGGCATATCCGGCGTCTGGTGCGCCATCTTCGCCGCCACTGGCCTGATACCCACATCACCATCCGCGGTGACGGGCATTATGGGCGCCCTGAGGTCATGGCCTTCTGCGAGGCGGCCCATGTCGATTACGTGTTCGGTCTGCCGACCAACGCCGCGCTGCGCGCTGATCCGGTTATCGTCACTGCCGCCGATGCCTGCGCGGTCCGCCGCGCCGAGTGCCAACTCCCGGTCCTGCGCAGCTATGCCGAGACCCGCTACGGCGCGAAGAGCTGGAACCGCCAGCGCCGCGTCGTCGCCAGGATCGAGGCCAGCACGCTGGGCATGGATATCCGCTATGTCGTCACATCGCTAACCCAAGGCTCGGCTGAATACATCTATGACACGCTCTACTGTGCGCGCGGGCAGGCCGAGAACTTGATCAAGCTGCACAAGACCCAGCTGGCCAGTGACCGCACCTCGTGCCGGTCGGCGAACGCCAACCAGATGCGCCTGATCCTGCACACCGCTGCCTACTGGCTGCTGTGGCGCGTTCAGCAGGCGATCCCAAAGACCACCGCTCTGGCAAAAGCCGAGTTTACGACCCTGCGCCTGCGGCTGCTCAAGGTTGCTGCCCGCGTCATGGAAAGCGCCACCCGAATCCGCGTAGCGTTCGCCTCTGCGTGCCCCGATGCCGATCTGATGCGTGCCATCGTTCTCGCGCTCAAGCCTGCGCCGACGTAGCGGGCGCGGCAGTGCCGCAGAAACCCCGAGCCAAGTCCTTCAACCAGAAAAGCCCATCGATCACAGCGCGGTGAAACAGACGCCAGCGGTGCCGCACGCCCGCTCTACGCCGCCGCACGCAGCAGTGGCGTCAAGCTCGCGCCGAGAGGCGCCCAACCGCATCGCCGTGAATAAGAGAGGCTAGGCGTTCCTGTCGCCGTGCCCGTCGCCCTTGGCCGAGCCGTTCTCGGTCGGGACGATCTCGACCACGACGTCGCCCTTCTGAAGGTTCTCGCATTCCTCCTCCCAATAGCCGATCGCGCGGCCATTGCGGTAGATCCTGAGGCCCTTGCCCCCGCTGGCGAGATCGGTGATCGGGCGGCCGCATTCCTCCTCGTCGATGACCCGTTCGACCAGCTGGACCCGGCCCGTGACCGAGGCGAGGTCGGCGAGATAGTCCGAGATATGCGCGCCCTTGGCGCTGCCGGCGAGCAGCAGGCCGGTGAAGCGCACCGGGTTGATGACGTTGTTGGCGCCCGCCTGCCGCGCGAGGATCTCGTTGTCCTCGGCCCTGATGACCACGCTGATCGGCACCTTGGGGGCCATGTGGCGGACGGTCAGCACGATCAGGATCGAGGTATCGTCGCGCCCTGCGGAAACCAGGACGGTCCGGGCATTGCCGATCCGCACCGCCTTCAGCGTTTCGTCGCGGGTGGCATCGGCGGCCATGACGTTGACGCCGAGTTTCTCGGCTTCGGCGAGCCGGTCCTTGCTCGGATCGACCACGACGATGCAGCTTGCATCGGTTCCGCGTGCGATCAGTTCCTCGACGCTCTGCGAGCCCGACACGCCATAGCCCAGCACGACGACATGGTCGGAAAGCTTCTCCTGAATGCGAGCCATGCGAAACTTCTCCCAGCTGCGCTGAATGACGAAATTGTAGGCTGTGCCGACAAAGATGAAGATCACGGCGACCCGAACCGGGGTCACGATCACCGCTTCGATGAAGCGGGCGCGGTCCGTGACCGGAGCGATGTCTCCGAAACCCGTCGTGGTGACGGAAATCATGGTGAAATAGATAACGTCGAGGAAACTGACATGGCCGTCGACATTATCGACCAGCCCGTCACGGTCGAACCAGTGGATCAGGATGACGATGAAGATAAGGCCCAGTGCGAAACCGACCCGTATGAACAGGTCGCCCCAGACCGGGATGCGGACCGCGCGCCTTAGTGGCTGAAATCGCTCTCTCGCACGCGCCTTGGGCTCGGATTGCGACTGCGCCGTGGTCAGCGTCTGCGGTCTGTCTTTCGCCATCGTGCCCCCTTTGGCGCCCGCCCGGCTCAGTCCCCGAACCGCTCGGCGAGGTTGCCGATGGTGGGGTAATGGGTGAAATCGAGCTGGAGCGGGGTGACCGAGACATAGCCGTCGTCGATCGCCTCCAGGTCGGTGCCATGGTCGAGGGTGTGCTCGATCGGGTCGAGGCCGAACCAGAAATAGCGAAGCCCGCGCGGATCGCGGCCCTCGACGACGGTGCCCCGCTTGTAATCGTGGAATCCCTGCCGCGCGACGCGGATGCCCCTGACATCCCCGGGCGCGCGGGGCGGGAAATTGACGTTGACCAGCGTGCGCTCGGCGAAGGGGGCGTCGAGCAGCGGCTCGATCACTTTCGGCCCCCAGTGCCGCGCCGCGGCGAATTCGCTGTCGGTCCCGCGCGTCTCGCCGCTGTAGACTTGGGAAAGCGCGATCGCCCGGACGCCCGAAAGCGCGCCTTCGATCGCGGCGGACACCGTGCCCGAATAGGTGATGTCGTCGCCGAGGTTCGCGCCCCGGTTGACGCCCGACAGCACCAGGTCGGGCGGCTCGTCCAGCACTTCGCGCAGGGCCATCATCACGGCGTCGGTCGGCGTGCCCGTGACGGCGAAGCGCCGCTCGCCGAATTCCTGGAGCCGCACCGGGCGGTTGAGGGTGAGCGAATGGCCCGCGCCCGATTGCTCCTCGGACGGGGCGCAGACCCAGACATCGTCGGAGAAATGCGCCGCGATCTCTTCCAGCACGGCAAGACCGGGGGCGTGGTAGCCGTCGTCATTGGTGACAAGGATTCGCATTACTCGGTCGGCTCCAGCCTGGTCGTGCCCGCCATGTAGGGGTGGAGGGCTTCGGGAACGGTGACGCTGCCGTCTTCCTCCTGGTAGTTCTCGATCACCGCGACCAGCGTGCGGCCCACGGCAAGGCCCGATCCGTTGAGCGTATGGACGAATTCGGTCTTTTTCGCGTCGCCTTCGGGGCGGTAGCGGGTCTTCATCCGCCGGGCCTGGAAATCGCCCGTGTTCGAGCAGGAGCTGATCTCGCGGAACGCGCCCTGTCCGGGAAGCCAGACTTCGAGGTCATAGGTCTTGCGCGCGCCGAAGCCCATGTCGCCGGTGCATAAAAGCATGGTGCGATAGGGCAGGCCGAGCGCTTCGAGGATTCCTTGCGCGCATTTCGTCATGCGTTCGTGTTCGGCCTCGGAATCCTCGGGCCTGACGATGCTGACCAGCTCGCACTTCTCGAACTGGTGCTGGCGGATGAAGCCGCGCGTGTCGCGCCCCGCCGCCCCCGCTTCGGAGCGGAAGCACTGAGTGAGCGCGGTCAGGCGGATGGGGAGGGAGGCGGCGTCGAGAATATCGCCCATGACGCTCGCGGTGAGGGAGACTTCGGAGGTGGGGATGAGCCAGCGCTCGTCCGTCGTGCGGAAACTGTCCTCAGCGAACTTGGGCAGCTTGTCGGTGCCGTACATCGCCTCGTCCCTGACCAGCACGGGCGGGTTGCACTCGATATAGCCGTTTTCGCTCACCTGCCGGTCGAGCATGAACTGGCCCAGCGCACGGTGCAGGCGTGCCATGTCCCCGCGCAGGAAAGTGAAGCGCGCGCCCGACAGCTTCGCGCCCGTCTCGAACTCCATGCCCAGCGCCGGGGCGATGTCGGCGTGTTCCTTCGGCTCGAAGGCGAACTCGCGCGGGGTCCCCCAGCGCGAAACCTCGACATTCGCTTCCTCGTCCGCGCCGTCGGGCACATCGGGGGCGGGGATGTTCGGGATCACGGCGAGCGCATGGTCGAGTTCGTCCGAAACCTTGGCCAGCCGTTCCTCGATTTCGGGCATCGCCTGTTTCAGCTCGGCCACTTCGGCCTTGAGCGTCTCTGCCTCTGCGGAATTGCCCTGGCCCATCGCCTTGCCGATCGCCTTCGAAGCCTCGTTGCGGCGGCTTTGCGCTTCCTGCAGGCGGGTGGTGAGCGCGCGGCGCTCCTCGTCGAGCGATAGGATGGCGCTGGCCACGGGGTCCGCGCCGCGCCGGGCGAGAGCCGCGTCGAAGCCTTCGGGATCTTCCCTGATCAGGCGGATATCGTGCATGGCCCGCGCCTATGCCCGCTCGCGCACCCCAAGAAAACCCGTTTTGTGCTCAGGCGCCCGCTCCGCCCATTCGCCCCGTCCGCGCGACAAGCGCAGGAACCGCCGGGCCGGTGCGACGATTGGTCGGGTGAAGGAGGACACCAATGCTCAGATCACTCATCGGAGCCACCGTCGGCTCGAAAATGGCGAAGCGCTATCCCGTTCTCGGCGGGGCGACCGGGGTTGTCGTGGCGCGCGCGGCGCCCTTCATACTCAAGCGCATCAGCATCCCCGCCATGCTCGCGATGGGCGCGGGCGGCTACCTGGCGAAACGCTATTTCGACAAGCAGGACGGCGCCGAAAGCGGCCAGAGCCGCGCCGGGAACGGCGGCATGAAAGCGCGCCCGACCGACGGGCCGGACAGCGACACCGGCACGATCATCGACAACCCGCCGGGCGGCGCGCTGCAGAAGACCGACAAGACCCCGCCCACCGTCAACTGACCGCGCCCGAAGCGCCGCGAGAAAAGCCCGGAAGAGCGCACAGGCCTTCCGGGCTTTTCCGTGTCAGCTCCCGTCCAAGGGGCCGAGCTAGAAATTGACCTGTGCGGTGACGTAGATCCGGCGCGGATCGCCGTAGAAGCCGGTCAGCGTGCCCTCCTGGCCCAGCGTCGGGACGAAGGGCGTGCCCGGCGGCGTCCCGCCCGCGACGAAATTGTAGCCCGCGACGATATATTCCTTGTCGAACAGGTTCTTGCCGTGCAGGCCGATCGAATAGAAACCGTCGTCCGAAGTGTAAACCACGCTCGCATCGACCAGCACGAAACCGTCCTGGTCGAGGAAGGGATTGGGCACTTCGAACTGGCTCGCATCCGAACGCAGCGAGGCAAGGCCGATGAAATCGAACATCCCGCCGCCGGCCGGGATGCCGAGGTTGAAGCCCATGTGCCCGGTGATGTCGGGCGTGTTCTGGAACACCCGTTCGTCCGCCACGTCGTTGCCGAAGGCGTCGATGAAGGTGTTGAAGGCCGCATCGAGCACGCCCAGCGACCAGTTGACCGAAAACCGGCTGCCGTCGCCCGCGAAATTTTCGCCGACCAGCGCATTGCCCTCGAACTCGATCCCGTTGACGTCCGCGCTCGCCGCGTTCGAGGTGATCCCGATGAAACTTTCGTTCACCCCGTCGCCGTCGCTGTCGAACCCGACCGAGCCGGGGATCTGCACGTCGCTGTACTGGCTGAGGAACCCCGCGAGGCTGATGTTGAGCCGGTTGTCGAGCAGCGAGGCCTTCCAGCCCAGCTCGAAACTGTCGACCGTCTCGGGCGCGAAGCGGAGGAATTCGAACTGGTCGTCGAAATCCACGTCCCCGTCGCCGTCGAGATCGGGCGCCGCGGTGGTCTGGCCGCGCGGGTCGAAGCCGCCGCCCTTGAACCCCTGCGAATAGGTGAAATAGACGTTGTGGTCGCGGTTGGGCTGCCAGCTGATCGAGGCGCGCGGGTTGAAGTCCTCGAAGGTTTCGCTGCCCTCGAAATCGGACGTGACCGCGATCGGCGCGCCGGCCCCGCCGAACAGGTCGGAGAACCCGCCGAGAAAGGTCGTCCGCAGCACCCGGCTGCTCCGCTTGTCGTTGGTGTAGCGCCCGCCGAGCGAAACGCTGATCGTGTCGGTCAGGTCGTAGGTGAAATCGGCGAAGACCGACCAGGTGTCGGTGTCCACGTCGCCCAGCGTTTGCGCGGTGAGGCCGTCCAGCGTGGTGAAGAGCGCGACGTCGAAGGCGGTGAAGGCGTTGGCGTTGAGATAGTAGAACCCGACCACGCCCGACAGCCGGTCGCCTTCGTAGAGGAGCTGGAATTCCTGGCTGAACTGGTCGTTCTCGTAGATCGCCGGAACGTCGACGTCGACCGCGGGCAGGCTGTCGAAATCGATCGGGGTGGTGGACCGGTCCTCCCGGTAACCCGTGATCGACTTGAGCGTGATCCTGTCGGAAACCTCCACCTCGATGTTGAGCGCGCCGCCATAGGCCTCGACCTCCTGATCGACGATGTCGAGCCCGGCGCGGGTGTCGAACACGTCGTCGAGCACCGGCGCGCCCGAAACCAGGCCGGGGATCAGGCGATGCCCCTGGCGGGCCTCGCTGTCGTCCTTGATGTAGTCGCCCGACAGGCGGACGAAGACCGGCCCGCTGTCGAACTCGATCGTCCCGCGCGCGGCCCACACGTCCTTGTTGTAGTTCTCCGTGCCGAGCGTGAGATTCTCGCCGAAGCCGCCGCGTGACAGGCGCGCGCCGCTCGCGCCGATCCTGAGATTGTCGGTGATCGGGGTCGATCCGGTGACGATGAGGTCGGCCTGGTCGTAGCTGCCGTAGGCGCCGCGGATCTGCAGGCTGGGATCGTCGGGCAGCCGGGCGGTGACATACTTGATCGCCCCGCCGATCGTGTTGCGACCGTAGAGCGTGCCCTGCGGCCCGCGCAGCACCTCGATCCGTTCGACGTTGTAGATGTCGAGCACCGCGGCCTGCGGGCGGTTGAGATAGACGTCGTCGATGTAGAGCCCGACGCCCGCTTCGAAGCCCGCGACCGGGTCCTGCTGGCCGACCCCGCGGATGAAGGCGGTGAGGGTTGTGTTGGTCCCGCGGCTCACCTCGAGCGTGATGTTGGGCACCTGCTGGCCGATCTGGGTCAGCTCGAGGATGCCCTGTTCCTGCAGGGTTTCGCCGGTCAGCGCGGTCACCGAGATCGGAACGTCGATCAGGCGCTCCTCGCGCCGCCGCGCGGTGACGACGATGGTGTTGCCCCCATCCTGTTCCGCTTCGGCGTCGGCCTCGGCGGCGGTGTCGATGGCGCCGTCCTGCGCGGCGGCGGGCGCCGCCAGCATGGCGAGCCCCGCTGCACCCGCAAGCAGCAGCGTGCGGCACGCGATCACGTCATTCCTCATATGTCCTCTCCGGTTCCAGTTGTTTCCCGGTTCAATATTGAAAGGTGAACCAGCTTTCAAGTTTGTTCTTGTGCCGGTCCTTCGCCATGCTTACCGATGCGTCCACGGGAGATGGTCATGGCAGGTAGCGGAACTTCGCGAGCGGGCGGGAAGAGCGCGTCGCAGGTCGACGGCGCGGCGGGCGAGGGCAAGGCGCCCCGCACCGAGCGCGGGCGCAAGACCCTGCGAAAACTGCTCGACGCATCGGCGGTCGAATTCGGCGAGAAGGGCTTTCACGAAGCCTCGGTCAGCTCGATCACCCGCCGCGCGGGCGTCGCGCTGGGCAGTTTCTACACCTATTTCGACAGCAAGGACGCGCTGTTCCGCGCGCTGGTCGCCGACATGAGCGAGAATGTCCGCACCTCGGCGCGTTCGGCGCTGAAGGAGGGCATGGGCGCGCTCGAGATCGAACGCGCCGCGCTCGCCGCCTTCCTCGCCTTCGCCCGAGAGCACAAGGAAATCTACCGCATCATCGACGAGGCCGAATTCGTCGACCCGGACAGTTACCGCGCCCATTACGAGACGATCGCCGAGCGCATCCGCGGGCGGCTCGAGGCCGGGGCCGCCGCGGGCGAACTGCGCGAGGGGCTGGGCGAACTCGAAGCATGGGCGATCATGGGAATGAACGTGTTTGTCGGGCTGCGCTATGTCGTGTGGGGCGAGAAGGACGGGGCCGCCCGCGATCCGGACGAACTCGCCGCGGCGGTCAACCGGTTGATCGCCGAAGGCATCGCGCGCCGCTGAGACCCGGCCGGGGCCGGTCCCGCTCCCCTGCGCGTGTTCCGCCCTTCCCGCAGGCGCTCTGCCAGCCTCACCCACCAGCCCGCCACCGGGGCCGTTCGGCTCCCTTCCCGCCAGGGCCGAAGCCGTGTTCGCGGCGACCCACTGCGAACTATTCGCACTCTCATTCGCAAATCTATTGACTCTCATTCGCAGCAAGGGCATTCGGCAGCAGGTTTCTCGTAACATTGTGACATGGGATCGACCGTGAAAGCTCCACACGCATCGCCTTCTCTCGCGGCGCTCGCCGCCGCCCTGTTCGCCGCCTCGTTCGCCGCGATGCCCGCCTCCGCCGAAACCGCCGAGGCAGAGGCAGAGGCCGCGCCGCAGGTCAGGGACGACCCCACGATCGTCGTTACCGCCACCCGCACGCCGGTGAAGATCCAGGAGGTGCCCGCCACCGTCACCGTCCTCACCGACGAGGAGATCGCCGACCAGCTCGCCACCGACATCAAGGACCTGGTGCGCTTCGAACCCGGCGTCACCGTGCGCCGCGCGCCGGCGCGCTTCGGGGCCGCCTTCGGTTCGACCGGCCGCGCGCGCAACGAGGATTTCGTCATCCGCGGGATCGGCGGCAACCGCGTGCTCATCCAGGTCGACGGCATCCGCTCGCCGCAGGGCTTCGCCTTCGGCGCGCAGGACGCCGGGCGCGGCGGCTTCACCGATGTCAGCCTGGTCAAGTCGGTCGAGATCCTGCGCGGCCCGGCTTCGGCGCTCTACGGCAGCGACGGGCTCGCGGGCGCGGTCAGTTTCGTGACCTCCGACCCCGTCGACCTCGTCGGGACCGACGATTTCGGCGGCTTCGTCTCCTCCCAATATTCGAGCGAGGACGACGAATTCGCCCTCACCGCGACGATGGCGGGCCGGATCGGCGGCAACCTGTCGGCCATGATCGCCTACACCAGCCGCGATTTCGAGGAGCTCGAGAACCGGGGCGAGAACGACGGCGTGGGCGAGGACCGCACCGCGCCCAACCCGCAGATCGGGCGGAGCGACGCGGTGCTCGGCAAGCTGGTGTGGAACAGCGGCGCGCACCGCATCCGCCTGACCGGCGAATATCTCGATTCCGAAGTCCGCACCGACGTGCTGACCGCGATCGGCCCGGCCTTCCTGTTCGGCCCTTCGCCGGCCTGGAACGTCGATGCGGTCACCGCCCGCGACACCAACCGGCGCGGGCGCGTCTCGCTCGACTGGACCTTTGACGGCGATGCGGACGACGCGATCGAATACGCCTTCCTCTCGGCCTATTGGCAGGACGCGGAGGACCGCCAGTTCGCCCTCGAGGAGCGCACGCCGCTCGGCTTCATTCCCGCACCCGACCGCGAACGGCTCAACACCTTCGAGAACCGGGTCTACGGCGCGGTCGGCGAGGCGCGCTCCTCCTTCGGCCTCGGCGGTATGCGGCACCAGGTCGCATTCGGCGGCGATGTCAGCTTCACCCGGCAGGAAGGCCTGCGCGACGGGACCTTCCCGCCGAGCAGCGAAACCTTCCCGACGCGCGCCTTCCCGGTGACCGACTTCACGCTCGGCGGGCTGTTCCTGTCGGACGAGATCACCTTCGCGGACGGGGCGGTGAAGCTGTTCCCGGCGCTGCGGTTCGATTTCTACGACCTCGACCCGACCGACGACCCGCTGCTGGTCGGCTTCCAGCCCGAGGGACAGAGCGACAGCCGGCTTTCGCCCAAGCTCGGCGTGACGGTGAACCTGACCGACGAATTCCTGCTTTTCGGCAATTACGCGCAAGGGTTCCTCGCGCCCACGCCGAGCCAGGTGAACAACTTCTACCAGTTCCCCGCTGGCGGCTACATCTCCGCGCCCAACCCCGACCTCGAGCCTGAAACCAGCGAAAGCTTCGAAGCGGGCGCGCGCTATACGGCCGATATCTTCTCGGTCCAGGTGGTCGGGTTCAAGGGCGACTACGACAACTTCATCAGCCAGCAGGTCATCAGCGGTTCCTTCACCCCGCAGGACCCGGCGGTGTTCCAGTTCGTCAACTTCAACGCGGTCGAGATCGAGGGGCTCGAGGCGCGCGCCGACCTCAGGCTCGACAACGGCATCACCGGGCGTTTCGCCATGGCCTATGCCAAGGGCGACATCATCGAGCCCGACGGCAGCCAGACCCCGCTCGACACGATCGATCCCTACAACCTCGTCGCAGGGCTCGGCTACCGCGATCCGGCCGGCCGCTTCGGGGGCGAGGTCATCGTGACCCACAACGCCCGCAAGGACGCCGAGGACACCCCGGACGGCCTCTTCCGGCCCGACGCCTTCACCATCGTCGACCTCACCGCCTTCGTCGCGCTGAGCGATGCGGTGAAGCTGCGCGCCGGCCTCTTCAACGTCACCGACGAGCGGTACATCTACTGGTCCGACGTGCGCGGGCTTTCGGTGGCGGATTCGAACATCGCGGGGGCGTTCACCCGGCCTGGCCGCAATTTCAGCGTGTCTGCAAGCTTCCAATTCTGATTATCGTTTGCGATAACATGCCGTCACGTGAATCGGAGATTTTCGATGCAGAAACTTACCAGGACCATTTTCGCCAGCGGTTTCGCCGCCCTCGCGCTGGCCGCGATCCCTGCGGTCCCGGCGTTCGCCGACGAACCGTCCGTCCGCAGCGAAGCCGCCGAGGACCCGGCCTTCACGGCCGATCGCGAAACCATCCTGTCGATGGCGGGCGATTATGCCGTCGTCTTCGACATGCAGGAATCGACCCCCTGGATGGAAGGCTACGAACCGCTCGAACGCAAGGTGTCGAGCGGGTACGAATCGGTCCGCGTGATCGAGGACACGGGCGACAAGATCGTGCTCCAGCACCTCCTCGTGGTCGACACGGACAACGGCCCCTATGTCGTCAAGCACTGGCGCCAGGACTGGGAATACGAGCCCGAGGCGATCCTCGACTTCAAGGGCGGCGACACCTGGCAGCTCGAACCCGTGTCCGCCGAGGAGCGCGAGGGCGCGTGGTCGCAGACGGTCTATCAGGTCGACGACAGCCCGCGCTACGCCGGCTACGGCCGGTGGGAGACGAAGAACGGCGTGAAGAGCTGGACCTCGAACGCGACCGCCCGCCCGCTCGCCCGGCGCGATGCGGTGCGAAACCCGGTCTATGATCGCTATGTCGGCGTCAATCGCCACCAGCTCACGCCCGACGGCTGGATCCACTGGCAGGACAACACCAAGCTGAAGCCCGCCGGCGAAGGCGAGGCCGAACTGGTCCCGGTGGTGCAGGAATACGTGCTCAACACCTATGAACGCTATGACGGCTACGAAGTCGCGGCGGCGGAGGAATACTGGTCGAAGACCAAGGATTACTGGGAAGCGATCCGCACTAAGTGGGACCGCGTCGCGCTCGAGAACGGCGGCATCCGCATCCCGCAGAACGCAGAGGTCGGCACCACGATCGCGAGCGAGCTGCTGAAGATGGCCGACGCGCTCCTGAAGGGCGAGATGGCCTCCGAAGAGGCGAGCGCCAAGGCCGTAGCGCTGATCGACCGGGGCACCATGCGCAGCGGCGGCTGATCGGCCCGGCGGGCGCCGGCTCCGGCGAACAGGGCGGGATGCGGCAAGGGTCCGCATCCCGCCCGTTTCGTTCCGGCTTGCCGCCTGTTGCCGCCGGGCGACTTTCATTTTGCCTCGCCAGGCTCTAGTCGCGACAGGGAGAACCATCGAAGGTCGGCCTTTGCGCATCGTCACCTGCCCCATTCGCCCGCGGACACGCCCGGCATGATCCTCACCATCCGCGCGCTCGACGATGCCGCCGTCCTCGACGCTCTGAGGGGCCGCATCGACCGGCTCGAATGGCGTGACGGCCGGACAACCGCCGGAGCGACGGCGAAGGCGGTCAAGCGCAACCTCCAGGCGGTGCTTTCCGGCAGCGCGGGGGAGGCACTGCACCGCGACCTGCTCGCCATTATTTCCGACAACCCGGTGGTGCGGGCCGCCGCTCAGCCGCGCCGCTTCTCCCGCCTGCTCGTCAGCCGGACCGAGGGCGAGGGGCATTACGGCGCCCATGTCGACAACGCGCTGATGGGCAAGGGCGAGGACCGCCTGCGGACCGACGTTTCCTTCACCCTGTTCCTTTCCCCGCCGGAGGAATATGCGGGCGGCGAACTCGTCATCCACGCCGCCGGGATGACGCAATGGGTCAAGCCCGAGGCGGGCGACCTCGTGCTCTATCCCTCCTCCAGCATCCACGAAGTGCGGCCCGTTACCGGCGGCGCGCGGATCGCTTGCGTCGGCTGGATCGAAAGCTGGATCGCCGACGGGGCTCAGCGCGAGATGCTGTTCGATCTCGAGAACCTGCGCGTCTCGCTGCGCGCGCGGCTGCCGCGCCAGTCGGCCGAATTGCTGACCCTCGACAAGACGATCGCCAATCTCCTGCGGATGTGGGGGCGGCGCTGAACCGGGGCCTTGCAACCCATGCCAGCCACGTCCCGCCGCGCGCTGGCGGCGTCTCGGAACCTTGGCACCGCCCGGCACCTTATCTTCCTTGCGGCGAGCTGCGCGCCGGGCAAGACACGCGGCGGGACAGGGCCAAGGCCGAGGGGAACGATCCGGAATGAACCCGAGAGGGTCACCATGCATGAAGCCCGAAGCGCTCGCCCGCAGGCGGGGCGATCGCCGCCGGGCGCTGGCCGCCAAGCTCGTGCCCGTGCTGCTGTTCGGCCTGGCCGGCCACGCGGCGCCCCTCGCCGCGCAGGATGCGGCGGACGAGCGGGAGGAGGCCGCGGCGGAAGACGCGGGGGAAACCGACCTCGACATACCCGAACCGCCCGCCGATGCCGACCTGCCCGAAGCCGAAACGATCATCACCGAAGAGGAATTCGAGCGCGAAGTGCCCGAACTTGCCCCCGGGGAGGATCCCGCGCTCGACGAGCCGCTCGAGACGATCGAGGAATTCGACCGCCGCATGGCCGGGGCGCAGGAGCGGGCGTCGCGCGGGACGAGCGGGGATGCGCCGCTCGCCGGGGCCGCGACGGCCGACGGCGAACCGATCGAGGACACAGCGCTGACCGATCCGCTCACGCCGATCGAGAGCTTCGAACTCGAAGCCGTCACCTTCGACGACGACGACGCGCCGCCGCCCGCCGATCCGGAGGAGATCGCCTACGAGATCGAGCTGGTCGGCCTCGATGACGCGGACGCGCAGGTCCCGCCGGATTTCAGGGATCGCTTCTTCGACCTTTCCTCGCTCGAGGCGGGCGATGGCGATGCCGCCAACCTCGCCCAGCTGAACGCCCGGCTGGCCGAGGACGCGGAACTGGCAAAGCGACTGCTCGCCGCGCAGGGCTGGTTCGGTGCGAGCGTGCGCGAACGGCTGGTCCGCCCGGACCGCGACCGGGACGACGGCCCGCTGACGGCGCGGATCGAGGTGGTGCCGGGCCAGCGCTACGTCTTCGACGAGATCATCGTCGAGGCTCCGCCGATCGACCCGCCGGACCTGATCCGCGATACCCTCGACCTCGAGATCGGGGAGCCGATCGTCGCGACCCGGGTGCAGGGGGCCGAGGCGCGCATCGCCGTGGTGCTGCCGCAGGAAGGCTATCCCTTCGTCGAGGTCGGGGAGCGCGACATCCTGCTCGACCGCGACACCGGCGGCGGGGTCTACACCCTTCCGGTCGATCCCGGACCGCGCTCGGCCTTCGGCGAGATCACGACCGATGGCGACCTCGCCTTCGACGCCGATCACATCGCCGAGATCGCCCGCTTCGAGCGCGGCGAGCCCTATGACAGCCGGATGCTCGACGACCTTCGCAAGGCGCTGGTGGCGACCGGGTTGTTCGACACGGTCGCGGTCTATCCGCAGCCCACCGGCGAGGACACCGGCGAGGGCCGCGAATATGCCCGCGTCGTGGTCACCCAGGACGCCGGGCCGCCGCGCACCATCGCGGGCAATGCCGGGTTCGGCACGGGGCGCGGCTTCAGCGTCGAGGGCAGCTGGACCCACCGCAACCTCTTCCCGCCCGAGGGCGCGCTCTCGGCCCGCGCCCTTGCCGGGACGCAGGAACAGGCGCTGGGCGTGACCTTCCGCCGCTCCAACGCGGGGCGGCGCGACCGTTCCTTCGAACTCGGCGCGGATGTCCTGCGGTCCGATTTCGAGGCGTTCGAGGCCTTCACCGGACGCGTCGCCGCGATGGTGCGCTACATCTCGACCCCGATCTGGCAGAAGCGGCTGACCTATGCCTATGGCGTGCAGTTCTTCGTCTCGGACGAGCAGGATTTCGACATCGCCCGGAACCGGCGCGACCGGCGGACCTTCATGGTCGCGGGGGTCAAGGGCGAAGTCGGGTTCGACACGACCGACAGCCTGCTGAACCCCACCGAAGGCTTCCGCCTGACCGCGCTGGTCGAGCCCGAGGCCTCGCTCAACAAGGGGTTCGAGCCCTATGTCCGCGCCCAGATCGACGGGTCGGCCTATTTCCCGGCGACGGAATCGATCGTGCTTGCCGGGCGCGTGCGGCTCGGGACAATCCAGGGTCTCGACCGCTTCGACCTCGCCCCCTCGCGGCGTTTCTACGCTGGCGGCGGCGGGTCGGTGCGCGGCTTCGGTTTCCAGGAGCTCGGCCCCCGCGTGCTCGAACCCAACCCGGATTTTCCCGATCCCGAGGACATCGAACCGGACACCGATCCCGAGGACCTGCCCGATCCCTTCCGCTCACGACCGATCGGCGGGCGCGGCCTGTTCGAGGCCGCGGGCGAGGTGCGCTATCGCTTCGGCGATTACGGCGTCGCCGCCTTCGTCGATGCGGGGCAGGTCTATGAAGAGACGATGCCGCAATTCGACGACATCCGGTTCGGGGTCGGGATCGGCGGGCGCTACTACACCAATTTCGGACCCGTGCGGGTCGACATCGCCATGCCGATCGACCGGCGTCGCGGCGAAAGTTCCTTCGCGGTCTATGTCTCCATCGGGCAGGCGTTCTGATGGCAGAGGGCGCCCCCCCGCACGAGGCCGACATGGCCGAAGAGACCGGCGAGCGGCCTGGGCACCGCAGCTGGCCGGTGCGGATCCTGCGCGGGCTCGCGATCGCGCTCGGCGTGGTGGTGGCGCTGGCCGCGCTGGCTCTGATCGGCATCAACACGCCGCCGGGCAAGGATTTCGTCAAGCGGCAGATCGAGGGGCTGGAATTCGAGAACGGGCTGGAGATCGGTATCGGACGGATCGAGGGCTCGCTCTACGGCAATCTCGTCATCCGCGACCTCGCGCTGAGCGACCCGGAAGGCGTCTTCGCCACCGCGTCGCGGGTGACGCTCGACTGGCGGCCCTTCGCCTTCATCGGCAACCGGCTCGACATCCGCTCGCTCTCCAGCCCCGAGGTGCGGCTCGAACGCCTGCCCGAATTCGCCGAGACCCCGCCCGACGACGCGCCGCTCCTGCCCTCCTTCGACATCAAGGTCGACCGGCTGGTGATCGACCGCATCCTGGTCGGCGAGGCGGTGACGGGCGCGCGGCGGGTGCTGACGCTGAAGGGCGAGGCCCACGTCGAGGAGGGGCGCGCCGAGGTGATGGCCGACCTCGCGACGCTTCCGGTCGAAGCGGAGCCGGGTGAAACGGCACCGGGCGGAGCAGTGGCGGGCGACCGGCTCGCCCTGCTGCTCGACGCCGTGCCGGAGGAGGACCGGCTTGCCATCGAACTCGACCTTGCCGCCCCCGAGGACGGGGTGATCGCCGCGATCGCGGGCATCGAACAGCCGCTCACCGCCGAGCTGACGGGCGAGGGCGACTGGACCGCATGGGACGGACGGCTCGCCGCGACCCTCGCGGGGGAAGACCTCGCGCGGCTCGATCTTTCCGCCCGCGACGGGACGTTCGGGATCGAGGGCACGGCGCAGGCCGCGCGGCTGTTCGAGGGCAGTCCGGCGAGCCTGCTTGCGCCAGAGCTCGCGATCGACCTGACCGCCGAGCTGGAGGATTCCCTCGCCGAGATCGCGGGAACGCTGTCGAGCGGGGCCTTCCGGCTCGAGGCGGCGGGCGGTATCGACATCGGCGCGAGCACGTTCGAGCAGCTGGCGCTCGATTTCCGCCTGCTTGAACCCGCGGCGCTGACCGATGTCTTCTCGGGCCGCGGGATCGCCGCCGACCTCGTGCTCGACGGGGCCTTCGCCGCGCCCGCGATCGATTACCGCGTCACCGCCGAGCGGCTCGGCATCGCGGCCGTCACCTTCGTCGATTTCGCCGCGGCCGGCGTGTCGCGGCGCGACGGGGGCGTGCTGACCATCCCCGTCGAGGCCCGCGCGGCGCGGGCGACGGGGATCGACACCGCCGCGGGAGGTCCGCTCACGGACCTGCGCCTCACCGGCTCCTTCGCGCTCGAGGGCGACCGGCTGCTGTCCGACAACCTGCGCCTCACCTCGCGACGGATCGACGCGCGCGGGACCGTCCTCGCGAACCTTGCCCAAGGGCGCTATTCGGGCTCGATCGACGGCACGCTCGACGATTACCGGATCGAAAGCGTCGGTATCTTCGCTATCGGCACCAATCTCGAACTGGCCGCGACCGGCGAGGGCGATTTCACCATAAGCGGCCGGGTCCGCACCCGCTCGCAGCGCATCGCCAGCGACGGCGTGCGCGACTTCCTCGGCGGGCAGGCGGTCGCGGCGAGCGACATCGTCTACACGTCCGACGGGCGGCTCCGCTTCGCCAACCTGCGGGTCCGCGCGCCGGAATTCGAGGTGACGGGCGGCAGCGGCCTCTACGCGCTCGACGGGCGGGTCGCGCTCGATACGAGCGGGCAAAGCGCGGCCTACGGTCCCTTCGCGCTCGCGGTCGACGGCACCATCGCCGATCCCGATGCGACCCTCACCGCCGAAAGGCCGGGCCTCGGCGTCGGCCTGGTGAACCTCACCGCCGGGATCGAGGGCGCGCCGGGGGGCTACCGCGTCGTCGCGACCGGAGAGACCGATTACGGGCCGGTCGATGCCGATTTCGTGCTGGGCACGGGCGAGACCCTCAGCCTCGACATCGCGCGAGCCGACTTTGCGGGCATCGCGCTTTCGGGCGCGCTCGAACAGAGCGCGGCGGGGCCCTTCGTCGGGCGGCTCGATGCAAAAGGCCGCGGGATCGGCGGGGTCGTGCGGCTCGATGCGCGGGGCGAATACCAGGAGGCGCTCGTCAACCTGCGCGCCCGGAACAGCAATCTCGGCGGCCCGCTCGACCTTTCGATCGGCGCGGCGCGCATCGACGCTCGGATCGTCCTCGAAGACAGCCCGCGCGTGGTCGCCGATGCCGACATCGCGCGCGCCGGTTTCGGCCCGGTCAGCATCAACGCGGCCAAGGCCAGGATCGATTACCGCGACGGCACCGGCAGCGCCCGCATCCTTGCCGAGGGGACGAGAGGCGCGCCCTTCCGCATCGCCGCCAACGCCGAACTCGCGCCGGACCTGTGGCGCGCCGCGATCACCGGCAGGATGCGCGGCATCGCGCTCAGCACCGCCTCGCCGGCGCGGATCGTGCCGGGCGAGGAGGGCTACGAACTGCTCCCGACCCGGATCGAGGTCGGATCGGGCAGCCTGCGGCTGGCCGGGCGCTATGGCGAGGGGTTGCGCGTGCGGAGCCGGCTCGACGAGCTCGACGTCGCGCTCGTCAACGCCTTCGTGCCCGGCCTCGGCCTTGCCGGGACGGCGAGCGGCAGCCTCGACTTCACGCAAAGCTCCGCCGAGGCGTTCCCGCGCGCCGATGCGCGCCTGAAGATCGACGATTTCAGCCGCTCGACCGCCGCCGCGGTGAGCGAGCCGATCGACATCAATTTCGTCGGCGCACTGCTCGCCGACGGGGGCGAGGCGCGGGCGGTGGTGCGCCAGCGCGGGTCGGTGATCGGGCGCATGATCGCCTCGCTGCGTCCGCTGGGGCCGGGCGCGGGGCCGTGGACCGAACGCCTGATCGAAGCCCCGCTCGGCGGCGGGGTGCGCTATAACGGGCCGTCCGCGACGCTGTTTTCCTTCGCCGGCCAGCCCGACCAGACGCTCGAGGGGACGATCGGCATCGCGGCCGATTTCGACGGGCGGGTCGACAACCCGCGGATCTCCGGGCTCGTGCGGGCGCAGTCGCTCGACTATCGCAACCAGATCTACGGCACGCGCCTGTCGGACATGGCGGTTTCGGCACGCTTCGACGGCTCGCGGCTCGAGATCGAGCGGCTGACGGCCGATGCCGGCGACGGGACGGTCTCGGCGAGCGGCTTCGTCAGCCTGTCGGCCGAAAGCGGCTATCCGATCGACCTCAGGGCCGAATTGCGCAACGCCCGCCTCGCCCGCAGCGATTCGGTCTCCGCCCGCGCGACCGGCGACCTGCGCCTGACCAAGCAGGCGGGCGAGACCGCGCTCCTCGCGGGCGAGATCCGGCTCGGCGAAACGCGCTATCGCATCGTCCGCCAGAGCGCGGCGGAGGTGCCCGCGCTCGAAGGCGTCCGTTTCCGGGAACGCGGCGGTCCCGCGCGCATCACCGGCGAGGAACGGGCAAGCCCGGGACCGGGCCTGTTCGGCAAGGTCCGGCTCGACGTGGCGTTGAGGGCACCCGACGAGCTCTATGTCTCGGGCATGGGACTCGAAAGCGAATGGGGCGCGGACCTCTCGCTCGCCGGGACGAGCGCCGATCCGCGGGTGTCGGGGACGATCAACCTCATTCGCGGGACGCTCGGTTTCGCCGGGCGCTCGTTCAATCTCAGCGAAGGCCGGCTCGGCTTCGTCGGCGGACGCGAGATCAATCCGACCATTTCGATGACCGCGACCGAGCAGATCGACGATCTCAACGTCAACGTGAACATCGAGGGACGGGCCTTCGATCCGCAGATCACCTTCGGCAGCACGCCCTCGCTGCCGCAGGACGAGGTGCTCAGCCGCATCCTGTTCGGCTCCTCGATCGCCAACCTGTCGGCGATCCAGGCGGTGCAGCTTGCTGCCTCGCTCAATTCGCTGCGCGCGACCGGCGGCGGGTTCAATCCGCTCGGCACGCTGCGCTCGGCGACGGGCATCGACCGCCTGCGCGTGCTCGGCTCGGACGAGGCGACCGGGCGCGGCACGGCGATCGCGGCGGGCCAGTACCTGACCGATGACATCTACGTCGAATTCATCACCGACGCGCGCGGCTTCACCGCCACCCAGATCGAGATCAGCCTCACCCGGGCACTGTCGGTCCTCAGCCAGGCGGGCGGTTCGGGCGCGACCAATGTCAACGTCCAATACAGCAGGGATTACTGATGCTCCGCGCGGTTTCGCTGGGCTTGTCCATCTTCGCCGCGGGGTGTGCGGAGGAACCCGATTTCGACACCCGCTATGACGAGGCCGAACAGGCGATCGCCGAAAGGGCCGATGCGATCGATGCCGAACTCGCGGAAGAGGGACAGGGCGAAACAGGCCCGCCGCGCGGTGCCGAAACGGGGCCGGAAGAATAACATATATTGTTTTCGTCCCGCCGAAAGTTCGGGTGAAAGAAATTTGCAACAAGCCCGCGCTGCCAGATGAGAAATTTCGGAACCGAAAAATCTCCGGCGACGTTGGGTGCAGGTATCCCCGCCTGAACCCCGCATCCACGTTTCGGAGAGCACCCATGCCCTCGATCGAGAATTTCCTTGCCTATGACTTCTGGCAATACGACGTCATCCGCCATCTTTTCGCGTTCTCGACCGCGGTCTTTCTCGCCGGGCTCGTCTATTTCGCGATGACTGCGCGCACGACCGCGCCCAATTATCGTCTCTCGGCCAATATCTCCGCCGTCGTCATGGTCTCCGCCGCGCTGGAGCTCGGCCAGCTCTGGCTGCTGTGGAACGAGAGTTTCCAATGGGCGGAGCTGCAAGGAAGCTTCGTGCCGGTCGCGGGCGAGCGGTTCTCCAACGGCTATCGCTACATGAACTGGCTGATCGACGTGCCGATGCTGGCGACGCAGCTCGTCGTCGTGTGCGGTTTCGTGGGGACCGAGCTGCGCAATCGCTGGGCGAAGCTGACCATCGCGGGCGTGCTGATGATCCTCACCGGCTATGTCGGCCAGTATTTCGAGCCCGCGGTGGCGGGCGTCCCCGGCTACGAGGGGGCCGAACAGTTCTGGATCTGGGGCATCATCTCGACCGCGTTCTTCGTCTGGATGCTGCTGATCCTCGCCAATGCGGTGCGCAACCCGCAAGGCGCGCCCTCGGACGAGGTGCGTTCGCGGCTCAAGTTCTGCTTCTGGTTCCTGCTGGCGACCTGGTCGATCTACCCGTTCGCCTACGCCATGCCGCTGTTCGCGCCCACGGCCGATGGCGTGGTGGTACGGCAGGTGATCTACACCGTCGCCGATGTCTCCTCCAAACTGGTGTTCGGCGTGATCCTGTCGCAGGTCGCGCTCCGCCGCAGCGCCGAGGAAGGGTTCGAGCCCGCCCGCGTGGCGAGCGGGGAATTCGACGAGCGGGCCCCGGCGCGCTGATGCGGGCAGCCCTTGCGCTGGGCGCGCCGGCGATGCTCGCCGGCTGCGCCATCGGCCCTCCCGACGCCCCCGTCCCCGCCGCCGCGACGAGTCTTCCCGAAGCCTATGGCGAGGCCGCGGCAGCGCCCCGCGCCTACCGCTCCGTCAAATGGTGGCAGAGCTACGAGGACCCGGCGCTCGACGGCCTCGTAGAGCGCGCGCTGCGCCGCAATCTCGACATCGCCGAGGCGGTCGCGCGGATCGAGGAGGTCGAGGCGCGCTACGCGCTCGAGCGGGCGGGCCGGTTCCCGCAGGTCAATGCCGGGGCCGAGGCGAATTACGCGAACCAGCCCGCGACCGGGCTCGGCGCGGCGCTGGGCGAGTTGGGGCAGGGCGAGCCGGGGGAGGACGGGAGCGCGGACCCTCCCGCGGACGGGACGGACGGCGGAACCCCTCCGCCCGAATCGGACCCCAGGCGGTTCTCCTTCTCGACCTACACCGCCCAGCTCGAGGCCTCGTGGGAGGCCGACATCTGGGGGCGGCTCAGGAACCGCGCCCGCGCAGCCGACGCGAACTACCGGGCGAGCCGCGCCGAACTGCAGGCGGTCCGCATCCGCATCGCGAGCGAGGTGATGCGAAACTATTTCGACCTCGTCGAGACCGAGCAGTTGCGCGAGCTCAGCGAGCGGCAGGCGGCGATCCTGACCGAGCGGGTCGGTCTTGCCGAACGCGCCTTCCTGCGCGGGATCGGGTCCTCCTTCGAACTCATCACCCTGCGCGAAAGCCGGCGCGAGGCGGAGGCGAACGTCCCGCTGCTCGAGGCGAACCTCGCCCGGTCGAAAGCGCGGCTCGGCGTGCTCCTCGGCAGCTATCCGCGCGAGGTGGACGCCTATCTCGCCGAGGCCGGCCGGCTCGCGGTCACGCTGCCGATGGAGGCGGTCCCGGCGGGGCTTCCGGCGCGCCTGCTCGCAGGAAGGCCCGACATCGTCGCGGCACGCGCGCAGCTCGACGCGGCGCGTTTCGGAGTCGCGGCGGCCGAGGCGGCGCGCCTGCCGCAACTGACCCTCAGCGCGAGCGGCGGGCTCGAGGGGAACGAGCCTTCCGGCGCCTTCGAGCCCCAGAACTGGTTCGTGAACCTGCTGGGCGCGCTCACCGCGCCGATATTCGATGCCGGACGGATCGGGGCGCAGATCGACATCAGCGAGGCGCAGATGCGCCAGCGCGCGCTCGCCTATGGCCGCACCGTGCTCGACGCGGTCGCCGAGGTCGAGGCCGCGCTCGCCCGGCACGCGGCGGCGGCGCAGCGGGTGCGGCTGATCGAGGCCGATCTCGCCAGCGCGCGCGATGCCGCCGATCTCCAGCTGCGCCGGTTCGAGCGCGGGACGGGGAACTATTCGGACTGGCTCGACGCCCGGCTCAACGTGCTGAATTCGCGCCGCCTGATGGTCGAGGCCGAGCGCGCCGTCGCCGAGGCGCGGCTCGGCGTCCATCGCGCGCTGGGCGGCGCATGGAAGCGCGAATGGCTCGCGCGGGCCGACCGCGATGGCTGAGGAGGCAGGCACCCGCGAGGACGCGCCGGACAAGCGCAAGTGGCGGCTGATCGCGCTCGCCGTGCTGCTCGTCGGGCTGGCCGGCGCGGCCGCCCTGTGGTTCCTGCGCCCGCAGCAGCAGGAGGAGGAACCGCCCGATCGCCCGCCGCTGGTCAGCGTCACCCGGATCGAACGGGAAAGCGAACCGCTGCGCGTGAGCGGGCGGGGCGACGTGCGCCCGGCGAGCGAGGTCGGCCTGTCGCTGCAGGTTTCGGGCGAAGTGGTCTGGGTCAATCCGCGCCTGCGCGAAGGCGAGCGCGTGCGGCGCGGCGAAACGCTCCTGCGGGTCGATCCGGGCGATTACACGGTGCGCGTCGAGGAGGCCCGCGCCGAAGTCGAGCGCGCGCGCGTCGAACTGGCTGAGGCCGAGGAGTCGGGCGCCACGCGCGAGGAGGAATTCGAACGCCTGCGCGATCGGATCGAGGGCGAAAGCGCTGGTCCGCCGGACGGGATAGAAAGCGATTTCCTCCGCCCCGGCGAAGGCGAGCAGGCGACCGCCGAACTGGCGGAGGAACCCTCTCCGCTCGCGCTCGGCCAACCGCAGGTCGATGCCGCCAGGGCCGCGCTCGCCGGGGCGCGCGCAAGGCTCGAAAGCGCGCGGCGCGATGTCGCGCGCACCCGGCTGACCGCGCCCTTCGATGCGGTGGTGCGTTCCAAATCGGTCGAGCGCGGCCAGTTCGTGCGCCCGGGCGAGGTCTTGGCCGGGCTTTACGATGCAGGCTCGATCGAGGTCGCCGTCCCCCTCATCCAGCGCAAGGCCGCACTGATCCCGCGCGTCTTCGCGCCCGTCACCAGCGGCACGGCCGCGGGCGGCCCCGCGACGGTGCGGGTCGATTTCGGCGGCACGCGCTGGGCGTGGGAAGCGATGGTCGAGGGAGCAGAGGGCGCGATCGATCCCGCCACCCGCACGCTCGACGTGGTGGTGCGGGTCGCCCGTCCCCTGACCGGCGCGCGCGCGGTCCGGGATGGCGGAGAGGCCGGCGATCCCCCGCCGCTCCTTCCCGGCTTCTTCGCCGATGTCGAATTCCTCGCCCGGACCCCGCCTGCCTATTTCGAAATCCCGCGCGATGCGCTGCGCGCCGAGGACCGCGTCTGGGCGGTGCGCGACGGCGCCCTTGCCTTCGTCCCCGTCACCGTCGTCGCGCGCGAGGGGGCGAGCGTTTTCGTCACCGGCGAAGAGCTTGCCGATGGCGAGCGGATCGTCACCGGCGAGGTTCCCTCCGCCACCGAGGGCATGGAGGTCCGCACCGACGAGGGCCGCTCCGCCCCCGCGCTCGACGCGCGCGAAAGCGGGGGCGTCGAGCCCGCGATAGACGAGGGCGGCGCATGAACGGCATGATCGCCTGGATGGCGAGGAACGGGGTCGCGGCGAACTTGCTGATGATGCTCCTGCTGGTCGCGGGCGCGGTCAGCGTGCAGCAGATCCCGACCAAGGTCTTCCCCGAATTCACCCTGAGCGCGGTGCAGGTCGAAGTCGAATACCGCGGCGCCTCGCCCGAGGAAATCGAGGATTCGGTGATCCAGCCGATCGAGGAGGCGATCGAGGCGGTCGAAGGGGTCGATGCGATCACCGCGACCGCTGCGGAGGGGCTCGGCATCGTCACAGCCGAGCTGAAGGAGGGCGTCTCGGTCTCGCGCAAGGTCGACGAGGTCCAGGCCGAGGTGAACCGGATCACCAACCTGCCCGACCGCGCGGAACGCCCGCAGGTCAGCGAAATCGACAATCGCCAGCGCGTCATCGAGCTCGTCATCTACGGAGACGTCCCGCCTGCCAGCCTAAAGGAGATCGCCTACCGTTTCGAGGACGAGCTTGCCGCGCGCGACGCGATCTCGCTGGTCGAGGTCGCGGGCGTGCGCGACGACGAGATCTCGGTCGAGGTGTCGAAGGAGCAGCTGCGCGCCTATGATCTCTCGCTCCCCGAGATCGCCCGGCTGATCGGGCAGAACAGCGTCGACCTGCCCGCCGGCGGCGTCGAGACCCGGGGCGAGGACATCCAGCTGCGGGTCGAGGCACAGAACTATTCGCGCAGCGAGTTCGAGGACATCGTGCTCGTCGCGGGCGAAGGGGGCGCGCAGGTCCGGCTCGGCGACATTGCGACCGTCACCGACGGGTTTCGCGACAGCGGCCTCGTCACCCGCTTCGAGGGCAGGCCCGCCGCCGCGGTGCAGGTCTTCCGCGTCGGCGACGAACAGGCGCTCGCCGTTGCAGCCGAGGTCGAACGCTACATCGACGAGCAGGAGGACAGCCTGCCCCCCGGCGTTTCGGTCATGATCTGGCAGAACGAGGCGAACGAGCTTCGCAGCCGGCTATCGCTGCTGATCGAGAGCGCGGTGCTGGGCGCGATCCTCGTCATCGTCACGCTGGCCCTGTTCCTCGACCTGCGCGTCGCCTTCTGGGTGTCCTTCGGGATCGTGGTGTCCTTCGTCGGGACCTTCGCGGTGATGGGCCTTGCCGATCTTTCGATCAACCAGCTCTCGCTGTTCGGCTTCATCCTCGCACTCGGCATCCTCGTCGACGACGCGGTGGTGGTGGGCGAGAACATCTATGCCGCGCGGGAAAAGGGCGCGAGCGGGATCGATGCGGCGGTCAAGGGCACGCAGCGCGTGGTGCGCCCGGTGGTCTTCGCGGTCCTGACGACAATGACCGCCTTCTCGCTGCTCGTCTTCCTGCCGGGCACGACGGGCAAGTTCCTCTATGCCATCCCCGTCATCGTCATCATCGCGCTCGGCCTCTCGCTCGTCGAATCGCTCCTGATCCTGCCGCATCACCTGTCGGGTATGAAGGAGGGGGAGCCGGATAACCCGGTGCTGCGCCCGCATGGCCGGCTGCGCGCCTGGTTCGACGAGCGGCTCGCCCGGTTCCGCGACGGCCCGCTCGACAAGTCGGTGCGCTTCGCGGTCGCGCATTACATGGTCGTCATGGCCGGGCTCGCGGGGCTGCTCGCGATCGTCGCGGTGCTGTTTTCGGCCGGTTACATCAAGTTCGTGTTCTTCCCGCAGATCGAGGGGCAGTTCGTCACCGCCGAGCTCGAGATGCCGCAGGGCACGCCCGCCCCGGTGACGCTGGCGGTGGCCGATCACGTGCGCGACACGGGGCAGCGCGTCGCCGCGCAGTTCGAGGAGGAGCGCGGGAACGACGAGAGCGAGGCGCCGCCCCTGCTCGAAGGCACCTACACCACCATCGGCCGCCTGCCCCAGAGCGGCCGCGGGCCGGGCGGCGGGGAAACCCCCTTCATCCAGCCGAGCGTCGCCACGATACGCTTCAAGCTGTCGGAGCCCGACGAGCGGGACATCTCCGCGCGGCGCTTCCGGGAGAAGCTGCGCGAGGAAGTGGGCGATCTCGCGGGCGTGCGCAGCCTGTCCTATTCGGCGAGCCTCGTCTCGGTCGGCGACCCGGTGGTCGCGGAACTCTCCGCCGACACCGAGGAGGAATTGCAGCGTGCGGTCGAACGGGTGCGGGCCGCGCTGAACGAACAGCCGGGCGTGGTCGAAATCCGCGACGACCTGTCCGAAGGCCAGCGCGAGCTCGAGCTCGAACTCCTCCCGCAGGCGCGCAATTTCGGCCTCGCCCGGCAGGATCTCGCGCAGCAGGTGCGCGCGGCGACCTTCGGCGCGGAGGCGGTCCGGATCCAGCGCGGGCGCGAGGAGGTGAGGGTCTATGTCCGCCTGCCGGAGGACGAACGCGACGCGCTCGAGGACCTCGCCGATTACCGCATCCGCCCGCCCGACAGCCCGGCCAGCATTCCCTTCGGCGAAGTCGCGGATGTCGAATACGGCTCCGCGCCTTCGACCATCGACCGGCGCGACGGGCGGCGGATCATCACCGTGCGCGCCGACGTGGTATCCGGCGTGACGACCGGGTCGGATGTCACCGAAAAGCTCCGGCGCGACGTGCTCCCCACCCTGCGGGAGGACATCCCGAGCCTCGACTGGAGCTTCGGCGGGGAGCAGCGCGAACAGGGCGAGGTCGTCCCGGCGCTGCTGCGCAATCTCGCGCTTGCGCTGTTCGCGATCTATGCGCTGCTGGCGGTGCCGCTGCGTTCCTACACCCAGCCGCTGGTGATCCTGTCCGCCGTGCCGCTGGGGCTGGTCGGCGCGGTGTTCGGCCACCTCCTGCTCGGGCTCGACCTCACAATCCTCAGCCTGATCGGGATCGTCGGGCTTGCGGGCGTGGTGGTCAACGACGCGCTGCTGCTGGTCGATTTCATGAACGAGCGCCGGATCGAAGGCGAGGAGATCGGAACCGCCATCGTCGAGGCGGCGAAGAGCCGCTGGCGTCCGATCCTGCTGACTTCGATGACGACCTTCTTCGGCATCCTCCCGCTGATCGCGGCGCAGAGCGTGCAGGCGCGCTTTCTCGTGCCCCTGGCGGCGAGCGTCGCCTTCGGCGTGCTGTTCGCGACCTTCGTGCAGATGGTCGTGGTGACCGCGCTGGCGAAGGCGCACGCCGATGCGCTGGTGGCGATCAAGAGCCGCCTCAAGGGCAAGCGCGCCGACGAGGTCGAAGTGGTCCACGCCGCCACGGCGGGGGCGGCATCGTGAGCGGTTCGGCCCGGGGAAAAGTCGCCTGGCCGGTTCCGGATGCCCGGGTCAATCCCGCGCCGCTTGCGGGACGGGTCGATGTCAGGGCGCCGGGGTCGCGACCGGCTCGAACACGGCGGTAGCGGGGTCGGCCGCGTATCGAGCCGCGTAATGCGCGGCGCCGCGTGCCACCTCGTCGACCGCGTCGACCAGCGCGGCGAATTCCTCCTCGTCCATCAGCGGCGAGAAATTGACCCGCACGAAGCCGGGCTTCTCCAGCTCCGCGCCCGCCCTCACCGCCGCGCGGATCGCGTCCGAACGGGCGGCATCGATGTCCAGCAGGCGGTGGACATAAGGCCCCGCGCAGGCGCAGCCGCCGCGCGCCTGCACGCCGAAGCGGTCGGACAGGATGCGCGTGACGAGCTGGTGATGGACCGGCGCGCCGTCCTCGCCGCGCACGCGGAAGGACACGATCGGCAGCATCGCCCCATGGTCGGGGCCTAGGATCTCGATCCGCGGGTTCGCCCGCCACCGGGCGAGCGCCGCGCGCCGCATCGCTTCGGCGCGCGCGTCCAGCCCGGCGCGCATCATGCAGCCGCGCACGATGACCGCGAGCGCGGCGCGGATGTCGGCGATCGCGTTGGGCGTGCCCGCTTCCTCGCGCGCCGCGAGATCGCCGAGATAGTCGTGCGCATCGGGCGTGACGAAGCTGACCGTGCCGCCGCCGGGGGCGGAGGGTGTGTCGAGCATCACCGCCTCGCGCCGCACGACGAGGATACCCGAGGCTCCCGGCCCGCCTACGAACTTGTGCGGGGAGGTGACCAGCGCATCGACATGCACGTCCGCTGCCGGGCGCATGGTCATCGAAAGATAGGGGCCGGCCCCGGCATGGTCCCAGATCACGCGCCCGCCATGCGCCTTCACCAGCCGCGAGACGGCGGCAATGTCGGTCAGCGCCCCGGTCACGTTGGAGCCGGCCGAGAAGGCGCCGATGATATGCCGGCCGGAAAATTCGCCAAGCCGCGCTGCGAGCGCCCCCATGTCCGGCCCGCCCGAAGCGCTTTCGGGAAGCTCGACCACCTCGGCCATGCTCTCGCGCCATGGGAGGAGGTTGGAATGATGCTCGTACGGCCCGACCAGCACCACCGGCCGTTCGCCCTTCGCGTCGCGCCGGTCGGCTGCGAACAGGCGGACGAGTTTCTGGATGCCCGCCGTGGCGCCGTTGCCGGCGAAGATCACCGCATCCCCGGCCCCCGCGCTGCAGAACGCCCCGATTTCCGCGCGCGCCTCGCGGCGCAGGCGGTTGATCGAGCGCCCGCAGAAGGAAGCCTGCGTATGCGGGTTCGCATAGACCGGCAGGACCTCCTCCATCACGAAGCGTTCCACCTGCATCAGCGCCCGGCCCGATGCGGCGTAGTCCGCATAGATCAGCCTGACCGGCCCGAACGGCCCGTCGAAGACGAGGCCCTTGCCGATGATATCCCTGGCCAGCGTGCCGTGATGCAGGGCCGTTTCGATCGCCGCGCGGAAGGCGGCGAAGGGAGAAGCGGGTGCAGGCGGCGCCTTGGAGCGGGCAGGGGCGGTTGTCATGCGACAATATTCGCGCGGGCGGAATCGATTATCAGCACCTCTTTCGGGCGATTTGGGCTATGGAGCGTGTCATATGACCACCCAGACAATCGAAATCGACCGAATCGATCGAAAGCTCCTCGCCGCCCTTCAGGCCGATTCCTCGCTCAGCCAGCGCGCGCTCGCCGATAAGGTCGGGCTGTCGCAGAACGCCTGCTGGCGGCGGCTCAACCGCCTGCAGTCCGAAGGCGTCATCCTCGGCCAGCGCGCCGAGCTCGACCTGGCGCGGCTCGGCCTCGATCTCGTCGTCGTGGTGATGATCAAGACCCCGCATCATTCGAAAGAATGGGCCGAAGGGTTCAGAAACCATGTCGAGCGCCTGCCGGGTGTCGTCGACCTCTACCGGATCGGCGGGGAATGGGATTACCTCATCAAGGTCGTCACCCGCGGCATCGCGGGTTACGACCGGTTCTACCAGAGCCTCGTCGACGGCTTCGACCTCTCGGTCGTCACCGGGCATTTCGTCATGGAAGAGATGATGAGCGCCAAGCCGGTGGCGCTGGATTAGGCCGCCATCGATACCGCTGCCCAAGCCTCCGTCACCGGGATCGGACATCCGGGCCGGTGCCCCGGCCATGTCGATGGAGAACAGGTGCCGGCTCGCCTGGAAGATAGGCCGGGAAAATGGGCCGGGAAAATGGTGGGCGCGGCAAGGATTGAACTTGCGACCCCACCCGTGTGAAGGGTGTGCTCTACCACTGAGCTACGCGCCCGTCCGGAGCGTGTCGGACAGGGGCGCGCCATTACCGCGCGCCCGCGCGCTTGGCAAGCGCCGTGTCGGCGTCCTCGCGCCTACTTCGCGAAGAGCTGCGCGAGCGTTTCGACCCAGCCGCGCGCCGCGCGGGCGGCCTGCGGACGGTCCTCGCCCGGGCAGGCGAGGCAATAGGCCTGCACCCCGCGCGCGCCCGAGAGCCGCTCGACATCCCCTGCGACCCGCGCGAGCACGCCCTCGCGCTGGCGCGCGGCCTGCGCGAAAAGGTCGCCGCCGGCCGCAGAGGGCGCAGGTGCGGCGGCTTCGGTCACGATCTGGCGGATCAGCGAATCGTAGCGCGGCGCGGCCTCGCCGAGGAAGCGCGGGTGCCAGTCGCCCTCATCAAGCTCGGCCTGCGCCGCGGTCCACCGGAGCGCGTCGTCGAGCCCGCCGAACTGGTCGACGAGCCCGATCTGGCGCGCCGTGCCGCCGTCCCAGACGCGCCCCTGCGCGATCGTGTCGACGCGATCCACCGACAGGCCGCGCGATTTCGCGACCAGCTCGATGAAGTCGCTGTAGCTGTTGCCGACCGAAGCCTGGAGGATCGTGTCGACCTCCGGCGTCAGCCCGGCGATGAGATCGGGTTGGCCCGACAGCGGGGTGGTGCGGAAACCGTCGGCAGTGACTCCGATCCGCTCCGCCGCGTCCTCGAAGGTCGGCAGCACAGCGAAGACCCCGATCGAGCCTGTGATCGTTTCGGGCTGGGCGAAGATGCGGTCGCCCGCGGTCGCGATCCAGTAGCCCCCGCTCGCGGCGATATTGCCGAAGGAGACGGCCACCGGCAGGCCCTTGTCGCGGTAGCGCTGAACGGCGATGCGGATCTTCTCCGAGGCGATCGCCGAGCCGCCGGGCGAATTGACCCGCACGACCAGCCCGGCGAGATCATCGTCGAGCGCGCGGTCGAGCAGATCGACGATCCGCCCCTCCCCGGCCGTGCCCGGACCGGCATCGCCATCGACGATGGTGCCCGCGATGGTGACGACGCCAATCGCCTTGCCCGGCTCGTCCGGTGCGGTATCGGCGAGATAGGGGGCATAATCGCTCCTGGCGAAGGCGCCGGGCCGTTCGTCCCAGCGGTCCTCGCCCGCGAGCTCGGCGACGCGCGTGCCGAATTCGGCGCGGCTGCCGAGCCGGTCGACCAGCTTCGCATCGAGCGCCGCCTCGGCGAGGTCGCCCGCTGAAGCCTCGACCCAGGCGACCGGATCGCTCGTCACGCGGTCGATCTCGGCTGCGGGGCGCGCGCGTTTGACGTTGGCCTGCCATTCCTCCCACAACGCGCCGTAAAGCGACTCGAGGTTCTCGCGCGCCTCGGCCGACATGGAATTGCGCTCATAGGGTTCGACCGCCGACTTGAATTCGCCGACGCGGTAGATCCGGGCGTTGATGCTGAGCTTTTCGAGGAGGTCGGCGTAATAGAGATTCGTTCCGCCCGGCCCGCTTACCAGCGCGCCGCCCATCGGATCGACCCACACCTCGCTCGCGTGGGAGGCGAGCTGGAGGTGATCGTCGGCATAGGCGAGGGCATAGGTGAGGACCGGCTTGTCCGCCTGCCTGACCCGCTCGATCGCTTCGCCGATTTCCTGCAGGTGGACCTGGCCGCCCCCGGCGAACAGCGTGAGGTCGAACACCACCGCCTTGACCCGTTCGTCCGTCGCCGCCGCGTCCAGCGCGCGCACCAGGTCGCGGGCCTGGAATTCCTGCACCGGCGCCTCGCCGCTCAGGATCGCCGTGAAGGGGTCGAGCGGGGCGCGTTCCTCGACCACGAACCCGTCGAGTTCGATGTAGAGCGCGCCCTCGCGCACCTTGCCCGGATCGGGGCTCGCCGAAAGCAGGCCGAACAGGGCGATGAAGAACAGCAGCATGAAGACGAGCACCAGCCCGTCCTTGATCCCGACCAGAACCTTCCAGATCTTGCCCACGAAACTCATATTCAGCCCTTTGCTGCGGCGGCAGCGCGTTTGGGCCTTGCACGCCCCGACGGCATCGGGAGAGCGAACAGGCCGGTTGTCTTGGAGTGCTTCGCCCCGAGATAGGAAGCATCGCCCGGTCTTTCCATGGTCGGGATTCCCCGGGAAAGCGAAGGTCCATGGGTTGAGCGGCGCATGGCGCTCGACTAAGGGCGTTGCCGCGATGACCAGCCCGCCGCCTTCGCCGTCCGAAAGCCGCTTTCCGGCGGGCAGGGCGGCTTTCCCGCACCGCGACCTCACCGGCATCGGCCAGCTCGAGCGGCACGAGATCCTCTACCTGCTCGCCGAGGCGGAACAGTGGGTGGAACTGAACCGGCAGCGTTCGAAACATGCCGAGCTTCTGTCCGGGCTCACCATCATCAACGCCTTCTTCGAGAATTCGACCCGCACGCTGCTGTCCTTCGAGATCGCCGGCAAGCGGCTCGGCGCGGACGTGGTCAACATGGCTGCCGCGACCTCGAGCCTCAAGAAGGGCGAGACGCTGATCGATACCGCGATCACGCTGAACGCGATGCGGGCCGATGCGATCGTCATCCGCCATGCCTCGTCGGGGGCGACGCAGCTGATCGCGGACAAGGTCGATTGCCCGGCCCTCAACGCGGGCGACGGCAGCCACGAGCACCCCACGCAGGCCCTGCTCGACGCGCTCGCGCTGCGGCACGCGCTGGCGGAGCGGGGCGAGGGCGCGGAGGATTTCACCGGCCGCACCATCGCGATCTGCGGCGACATCCGCCACAGCCGGGTCGCGCGCTCCTCGCTCCTGTGCCTGCAGGCGCTGGGCGCGACCGTGCGCCTGTGCGCGCCGCCCGCGTTGATGCCGGAAGGGATCGAGGCGATGGGGGCGGAGCCGTTCCACGATTTCGACGCCGCGCTGAAGGGCTGCGACGTCGTCATGATGCTGCGTCTCCAGTCGGAGCGGATGGCGGGGCAGTTCATCCCCTCGGCCCGCGAATACCGCCATCTCTACGGGCTGACGGCGCGGCGGCTGGAACGGGCCTCGCCCGATCTGCTCGTGATGCATCCCGGCCCGATGAATCGCGGGGTCGAGATCGACAGCGAGGTTGCCGACCTTGCCGGGCGTTCGCTGATCACGCGGCAGGTCGAGATGGGAGTCGCGATCCGCATGGCCTGCCTCGACATCCTCACGCGGACCGCGCGCGGGGTCGAAGGGTGGGAGGGCGAGCGATGAAGCAGGCCCGGCCCATCACCATCACCGGCGGCAGGCTGGTCACGCCATCGGGCGTGGTCGAAGGTGCGCTGCGGCTCGCGGACGGGGTGATCGCGGCGCTCGGGGCCGGGCTGCGTCCGCAGGAGGGCGACGAGGTGATCGACGCGCGCGGGCTGCTCGTCGCGCCCGGCCTCGTTGACTTCGGCGTCTTCGCGGTCGACAAGCCGGCGTTCCATTTCGGCGGCATCACCCGCGCCGCGCTGATGCCCGACCAGTCCCCGCCGCTCGATTTCCCGAGCCGGGTCGGCTACATCGCCAAGAGCGGCAAGCCCGACCTGTGGGTCCACCCGCTCGCCGCCGCGACCCGGGGGCTGGAAGGGCGCGAACTCGCCGAGATCGCGCTGATGCGGGAGGCGGGCGCGCGCGGCGTCGCCACGGGCCGGCGCTGGATCGCGGACAGCGGCGTGATGCTGCGCCTCCTGCAATATGCCGCCATGCTCGACCTCGTCGTGGTGGCCCATGCCGAGGATGCGGGGCTGGCAGGGGACGCGGCGGCCACCGCGGGCGAGATCGCGACCCGGCTCGGCCTGCCCGCCGCCCCGGCCGAGGCCGAGGCGCTCGCCATCGCGCGCGACGTCATGCTGGCCGAGATGGCGGGGGCGCGGCTCCACATCCGGCAGGTGACGACCGCGCGCGGCTTCGACCTTGTCCGGCAGGCGAAGCAGCGCGGGCTTGCCGTGTCCTGCGGGATCAGCCCGGCGCATTTCATGCTGTCCGACCTCGCCACCGCCGATTTCCGCACCTTCACCCGCCTCTCCCCCCCGCTGCGGAGCGAGGCGGACCGTCAGGCCGCCCTCGCCGCCATCGCGGACGGGACGGTGGACGTGATCGCGAGCGGGCACGACCCGCGCGGGCCGGAGGAAAAGCGCCTGCCCTTCGCTGACGCCGCGCCCGGCATGGCCGGGGCGGAGACGCTGCTCGCCATGACCCTTACCCTCGTGCGGGACGGGGTGATCGACACCGCGCGCGCCTTCGCTCTGCTCGCGGAAAACCCGGCGCGCCTGCTCGGCGTGCCGGCAGGCCGGCTCGAGCCGGGGCTGGAAGGCGACATCGCGCTGATCGATCCCGATGCGCCCTGGGTGATCGACCGCCGCAAGATGGAAGCGACCGCCGACAACACGCCGTTCGACCGGCAGGGCGCCCAGGGTCGGGTCAGGGCGCTGCTGAAGGGTGGCATCCGGGTCGGTGCGAAGGGCTGAGGCGCCAGCCGTTGGACGGTGACGAAAAAATGCCCCCGGAAGCGGCTCGCTCCCGGGGGCAGTCTCGCTGAAATCGTGATCCGCGCCTATTCGGTGCGCGCCGCGATCCGCACGCCGCGATCGACCGCGCCCGCGGGCGGGTTGGTCTTGGCATAGGCGAAGCAGCCGCCGCCGCCCTGCTTGACGGTGCGGCACATCGAACGCGCGCGGGGCAGGTCGAAACCCGCCGCGGCGACGCGGAAATAGGTCTTCCCGTTGACCAGCGCCTCGGTGATGACGACGTCGTGATCCTTGAGGCTCGGGTGCTTGCGCTTGAGGTTTTCCCAGCCGGCCTTGGCGAGTTCGTGGCTGTCCCAGCTGCCGAGCTGGACGAGGTGAGTGTCGGCGGAGGAGCGGGCCGGCGCCGGTGCGGCAGGCCTGGGGGCGGCATCGCCGCGCGCCGCTGCGGCGGCGGTGGCGGTGGCGGTGGCAGTGGCGGCCATGCGGGCTTGCGAGGCGTTCGCCGCGACGCGGGTCGGCCCGGGCTTCGCGGCGGCGACGTTCTGCACCACCGGGTTCGAGACGAAGCGCGGGGCACCCGGCGCGGGCTTCGCTGCCGGGGCGGCGGCGATCGCGGCGGCGGGCGCCTTGTCCGAGATGCGCGGTGCTGGCTTCGCGGCGGGCTTCGCGGCGGGCTTGGCGGGCGCATCGGCAGCGAGGCGGCTGGGCGTCGGATCGATCCGTTCCATCCGCGATTCGCCGCGCGCCATGGCAGGCCGTTCGCTCTCGCGCGGCTCGGCCGGGGCTTCGGCCCGTTTCGGCTCCGCCGACTTGACCTCGGCAGGGATACTCGCGGCGGCTTCGGCGAGTTTCGGCTCCGCTACCTTGTCCTCGGCCGGGATCGCCGCGGCGGCTTCGGCCACCATCTGCTCCTGGCTCGGGAAATTGGAGAGCGCGAGCATCGCGGGGAGGCCGCCGTCGGCCACCGGTGTCACCCGCAGGAGGCTCGCCACGCGGGCGCGGTAGTCCTCCGGCGAAGCGGTCGCGGCCCATTCGGACAGGCGCGCGTCGAGCTGGTCGGCGGAAACGTCCTCGGCCGCCATCACCCGCGCCGCGCGCCAGTTCCCGGCGAGCGCATAGGTGTAGGCGAGGTTCTGCCGCGCCTTGGGGGTGGCGAGCCCGGAACGCACCGCGTTGGTGAGCACGTGGACGCCGCGTTCCGGCTCCCCGGCAAGCGCATAGGCAAGGCCGAGATCGTCGCCCGGAATGGCGTTCTCCCATTCGCGCAGGGTGGCGACCGCGGTCTTCGCATCGCCGATCGCGATGCTGGCGAGCGCGAAGCTCAGGACGGTGCGCGGGTCCTCGTGGCCGAGCGCGAGCGCATCGCCGAAGCTGGTCGCCGCGCTCTCGAAACGGCCGTTCTCGAGATAGGTCGCGCCCAGCATCGCGCGGTAGGCGGGATTGCGCGGTTCGGCGAGGACGGTGGCCTCGGCATGGGCGATCGCCTCGTCGGTCCTGCCCTTTTCCAGCGCGGTCTGCGCCTTGGCGAAGGAGGTTTCGGCGGGCGGGGCGCCGGTCGTGCTGCAACCGGCCAGCACCACGCTGGCGAGCGCGGTGGTGACGAAGAGCCCGACTCTCGGACCCCCGGTGCGGATGAAGGCAGTGCGATCCATGATGTTTCCCCTGTCGGTCCTTTTGGTGCGGTTCGCTGGTCGTTGCTCTGGTTCGGTGCGGGCGAGGGCGCGGCTCAGTTGCGGCGCATCCGGGCGGCGAGCGCGTCGAGTTCCTCGAATTCGGCGAGCAACGCGTCGAGCGCCTCGGTCACGAGGGCCTGTGCGCTCACCCCCTGCATGGTCGCGGCAAGGCGCAGCTTGAGATGGCGTTCGGTGTCGAGCCGCAGGGTGAAGGCGGCGCGCTTGCCCGAAGGCCGGGCGGCGGTTCGGGCGGCGGGGCGGGCCGCGGGCCGGCGGACCGGCTTGCGCGGCGACGGCGGCGGCGGCGGCGGCGGGGCGGGGGCCTCGAAGGCCTCGTGCCCCTCGCTTTCGTCGTCCTCGAAATAGCGCGCGGAGAGGTCTTCCTCCTCCTCGTCGCCCAGTTCGCCTTCCGAACCGTCCATCGCGGCATCGGCAAGGACGCGCTCGGCGAGCTGTTTCTGCTGGCGCCTGACGACGGGGCTGCGGGCCTGGGCGGGGCTGTCGCCCGCGGCTTCGGGAAGGGTCGGGAGGATCGGCACGACCTGCGCGCCCGCGCCCGCTGCGTTGGGGCCAGCCCAGGCATTGTCCGCGTCGTCGCCGCGATCGTCACCCATGTCATTCCAGCCCAGATCCTCAAGCTGTTCGTCGGCGAGCGCGGCCATTTCCTCCGGGCTCTGGGTGAGCGGCGCGAGTTGCGGGCGCATGGCGGGCTTGGCCCCGCCCTTGCGCGCGAGCAGGGTCGGACCGAGCGAGGCGAAACCGGCTTCGGGCATACCCCTCTCCCGCTCCCTTACTGCGCGACCCGGCGGCCGAATCCGCCCGCCGGGCGGTGGACGCCGTTCGCCGCGACCTGCCCGTTGGGGGCGGCAGCGAAGACGGTGCGGCGGAAGTTCTTTTCCAGCCGGTCGTTGATGTATTTCCACAGCGCCGTGATCTCGGCCGCGCTGCGGCTTTCGGGATCGACTTCCATCACCGTGCGCCCGTCGATCATCGAGGCGGCGAAATCGGTGCGATGGTGGAGCGTGATCGGCGCGACCGTGCCGTGCTGCGACAGCGCGACGGCGGCTTCCGAGGTGATCTTGGCCTTGGGGGTGGCGGCGTTGACGACGAAGACCAGCGGCTTGCCCGCGCGTTCGCACAGGTCGACCGTGGCGCCCACGGCGCGCAGGTCGTGCGGGCTGGGGCGGGTCGGCACCACGATCAGTTCGGCGACCGAAATCACCGACTGGATCGCCATGGTGATCGCGGGCGGGGTGTCGATTACCGCCAGCTTGAAGCCCTGCTGGCGCAGCACCTGGAGATCGTTGGCGAGCCGCGAGACGGTGGTCTGGGCGAAGGCGGGATATTCCGCCTCGCGCTCGTTCCACCAGTCGGCGAGCGATCCCTGCGGGTCGATGTCGATGAGCACGACCGGGCCGGCGCCTGCGCGCTGGGCCTGGACGGCGAGGTGGCCGGAGAGGGTGGTCTTCCCCGATCCGCCTTTCTGCGATGCCAAAGCGAGTACACGCAACGCTAGGGTCCCCCTGGATTGAACCGTGTGATGCCGCGCGTCTGCGGCGGGTTGAAACGAGGCTTCGCAGGATACCCCTAATTTTGGGTTAAGACGCCGCCCCGCGACCCGCAGCCATCCGCTCGGCAGGGGCGGTCCCTTTGGCGCCCGCGACGCGGCCGGAGCGGAAAGGAAATCCTAACGCTTCATTCACTATGGTTCTTTCCCCGATGGACGCGCGGACGTGCCCGCGCGAGACTTGCTTTTGTGAGCCCTCGCCGAGGGCGAAGCGTGATATGTTTCCCAACCGGTCAGGAGTTCGAGGATCAGCGATGCCCAGCGACACCAGCCTTTCCGCGCGCCCGGCGCCCTGCCGGCTCGCTCGCGCCTTCGCGCGGTCCCCTGCCGGCCCGGCGGCGCTCCTGCTGGCGCTGGCCGCGACGCCCGGGCTCGCCAATGTCAAGGACGGTGTCGACGCCTGGAGCGCGGGTGACTATGGCCGCGCGGTCGCCGAATGGCAGGGACCGGCGACCAATGGCGATCCCGATGCCCTCTTCAACCTCGCCCAGGCCTATCGCCTTGGTCGCGGGGTCGAGGCGGATATCGCCCGCGCGCGCGAACTCTATGCCGAAGCGGCGCAGAAAGGCCATGCGAAAGCAGCCGACAATTACGGCCTGCTGCTGTTCCAGCAGGGCGCACAGGAAAGCGCGATGCCGCTGATCCGCGACGCCGCCGACCGCGGCGACCCGCGCGCGCAATACGTGCTCGGCCTCGCCCATTTCAACGCCGACTATGCGCCGAAGGACTGGGTGCGCGCCTATGCCCTGCTCACCCTCGCCCGGTCGCAGGGACTGCCGCAGGCGACCGAGGCGCTGGCCCAGATGGATCGCTACGTGCCCGATGCCCAGAAAAGCGCGGCGCAATCGCTCGCCCGCCAGCTCGAAGAGGAATCGGCCCGCAGGCGCTCCGCGCAGCTGGCCGCAGCCGATCTCGGCCGGATGAGCGCGGCGAAGGACGCGCCCGCCCCGGTCGCGGCCGCGGCGGGCACGCCCGCACAGATGGCGGAGGCCCTGCCGCAATCCCAGCCGCAGACCGGGCGCGAACCGCAGCCCGGCCCGCAGCGATCGGCCCGGCCCGATCCCGCGCCCGTGCTGGTCGCGGCCCTGCCCGAACCGCGCGAGGCCGCGCCGCCGCGCACCCCGCCCGCGCCGGTTCCGGCGGCGGTTTCGGCTTCGGCTTCGGGTCTGGCTTCCGGGGCGGGCGCGCAGGCCGCCCCTTCGGCGGCGCGGGCTCGCCCGCAACCCGTCCGGGTCGAGGCGGCGGCCCGCCCGCGCGGGAAATGGCGGGTCCAGCTCGGCGCGTTCGGCGTGCCGGGCAATGCCGAACGGCTGTGGAGGAAGCTTGCCGACAATCCCGCGCTCGCCGGGACCGAACGCGCACTCGTGCCCGCCGGGCGGGTGACCAAGCTGCAGGCGGTCGGCTTCGCCCGCCGGTCGGACGCCCGGGCCGCCTGCTCCGCGCTGGCGCGCGAAGGGCAGGCCTGTATCGTTGCCGCGCCCGGCTCCTAGCGCGCGCGGCCGCTCTCCCTTCCCTCCTGCCGGCGCGAGGTCGAACCGCGTTTCGCCCGTGTCCGGCCTCCCCCTTGCGGCGCAGGCTGCCGGGGCAGGGTGGGTGTCGCGCGCCGGCATCATCGCCCGCGCTCCTTTCGTTCGCGCAGGTCGCGGGGCTATCGCCCTGTCGCCATGGTGCTAGTGTCCCTTCCCGGACGCCAACGGGATGGGGATCGAAGGGTGAGCGGCACTTATGCGGAAAGCGGCGCGGGGCGGGGCGGGATGTCCGGCGCGCGGGGCGATGCGACACCGGACGGTGCGGGGGACGCGCGGCTGGGCGACGGGGCGATCGCCCCCGTCGCCGCGAACGAACGGATCGAAAGCCTCGATTTCATCCGCGGCATCGCGGTCATGGGCATCCTCGCGGCGAACATCGTCGGCTTCGGCCAGCCTTTCCTCGCCTACCTCTACCCGGCCGCCTTCCTGACCGAGCACGGCGCGGCGTCCGAATGGATGTGGATCGCGCAGTTCGTGCTCGTCGACGGGAAGATGCGCGGGCTTTTCACCCTGCTGTTCGGCGCGGGGCTCTATCTCTTCATGGAGCGCGTGTGGGCGCGCGGTGGCACGCGCTGGCGGCAGATGTGGCGGCTCGCCGTGCTGCTGGTGTTCGGGCTCGTCCACTTCTTCCTGATGTGGGCAGGCGACATCCTGTTCTATTACGCCGCGATCGGCTTTCTCGTCGTGCCCTGCCTCAGGTGGGGGGTGAAGGCCCAGCTGTGGACCGGGCTTGTCGGCTATGTCTTCGGCGCTCTGCTGTATGCGGCGGCGCTGTCCTTTCCCTTTGCCGTGGTCGAAACCGCGGCGGGCGAGACCGGCGACCTCGCCGAGCTGCGCGAGGAGATGCTGGCCGACCAGGAGCGCCAGCTGGCCGATGATGCGGTCATCAGCGAATTCAAGCTTTCGGGCGATTACGCGGGCCTTGTCGCTTACCGTGTGCGCGAGGAATGGTTCGTGCCGCTGGCGAACCTCGCGGTGTTCGTCTTCGAGACCCTGCCGCTGATGTTCCTAGGCGTCGCGCTCTACAGGCTCGGGTTCTTCTCGGGCGCGTTCGATGCGCGGCGGATGCGGTTCTGGGGCTGGACGGGGGTGATCGCGGGCGGGCTGATGCACTTCGGCATCGGCCTGTTCGTGCGCGAGGGAGGGTTCGCCTTCTACACCGTGCAGGCGGCCTTCATCGGCTGGAGCCCGCTGCCGCGGCTCGCGATGGTGCTCGGCCTCGCCGCGCTGATGGTCGAATATTCGCCGCGCTGGACCGGGGAACTCGCCGAAAGGGTGCGCGCGGCGGGGCGGGTTGCCTTCACCAATTACCTCGGCACCTCGCTCGTCATGCTGTTCCTCTTCCACGGCTGGGGGCTCGGCCTGTTCGGGGCGCTCGATCGCCCGCAGCTCTATGTCGTCGTGGTCCTTGCCTGGGCGGCGATGCTGCTCTGGTCGAAGCCCTGGCTCGAACGCTATCGCTACGGGCCGCTCGAATGGCTGTGGCGCAGCCTGACCTACGGACGCCTCTTCGCGATGAAGCGGTGACGTTTTTCCTTGCTATTGAGAACGGCTCGCATATCTTTGGCCTGCAAACGACTCGCAGGAGAGGTTCTTCGCATGTATATCTGCATCTGCAACGCAATCCGCGAAGACGAGCTGCGGCGCGCGGCGCTCGGCTGCGCGGGCGATGCCGAGGCAACCTATGCGACGCTGGGCAAACGCCCCAATTGCGGCCAGTGTCTCGGCGAAGCGGGCAAGATCATCGAACAGGAGCGTTCGCTGTCCGCTTGCGAGAAAGTCGCGGTCTGAATTGCCGCGCCGCTATTGCGAGTGGCTTTCAAGGCCCTGATTTCACAACAAAAACTCTGAACCCTTCGGCTTGCAAACCGCGGTTTTCCGCCCCATATAACGTCCCGTCGTTTTGACGGGCCGTGCCAGGCGCTCGGCCCATGCAAAGGGGAAGACGCGCCATGCAGGGCGATCCGAAAATCGTCGAGTTCCTGAACAAGGCGCTCACCAACGAACTCACCGCCATCAATCAGTACTGGCTGCACTACCGCGTGCTGGCCGACTGGGGTCTCACCAGGCTCGCCGAATACGAGCGCCACGAATCGATCGAGGAAATGCAGCACGCCGACCGGCTGGCCGAACGGATCCTGTTCTTTAATGCGCTGCCCAATTTCCAGGCGATCCACAAGCTCAAGGTCGGCGAGACGGTCGAGGAGATCCTCAAGGCCGATCTCGCGCTGGAGCACGAGGCGATCCCGCTCCTGCGCGAGGCCGCGGCCTATTGCCAGGAGGCGAAGGACTTCACATCGGGTCAGATCTTCGAGGACATCCTGCGCAACGAGGAGGAGCACGTCGACTTCCTCGAAACGCAGTTCGACCTGATCGAGCGGATGGGCCTGCAGAATTACTGCCAGCTCCAGAGCAAGCCTGCGGGCGAGGGCGAGGCCGGCGCGGGCAATTGACCGCCCGCGGCGCGATGAAAGGCCCGCGCCGCGCGAGCGGCGGCGGGCCTTTTCGCATCCGGTCGCCTTTGCGCTGCCCTATTCTTCCGGAGCCGGCTCTGGGGTCTCCTGCAGGAAGACGTCGAGGTCGCTCGCGGGCATCGGAACGAGCGGCGTGCCATCGGCGTCGAGCCCCGGCAGGGTCTCGCCCGTCGGAAGGTAGCTGCGGACCCGGAAGGCGCCATCGCCCGCGCGCTCGTAGACCATGCATGTTTCTAGGTTCGCTGTCCGGTCGGTGTCGCGCATAAGGAAGGCCTCCGCAGCCCCTTCCCTCGCAGCCAGTTCGGCGAGAATGTCGATGCCGCTTTCCTCCCGGCCCTCGCGGACCGCGCCCGGTTCCATGATTTCGGAGAACACCGGGGCAAGCGCTTCCCCGATCCGTTCGGAGGCGCTGAACAGGGTGAAGAATTCGATCACCTCGTCCGGCGCGGGATCGGGACCGAGCGGGCCTTCCTGCGCTGCATCGGCCTCGGCCGCGACCTCTGCTTCCGGTTCCTGAGCCATGGCCGGAGCGCAGCAGAGCAGCGCAGCCGTCCCCGCTGCCAGCATATGTCCGGAAACTCTCGTCTCATCCGTCCCTTGTGAAGCCTCTCGCCGCCAGCCGCGTCTCGTGGAGGAAATGGACGAGGCCCGTCACCAGCAGCACCATGGTCAGCACCCACAGAAAGGCGATCAGGCTGCCGATCTTCGCCTTGATGTAGGCGGCGAGGAAGACGAGCCCGATGACGAGGCTGATATTGACCGCCGCCGCCGTCGCGAAGCTGATCGCCCGCTGCGCCGCGCGGCGCCGCCGTTCGAGCCAGGCGAGCTCGCGCGCGGCACGTTCGGTCTGGGTTTCGGCGTGCATCTCCTCGATCCGCTCGATCCGCCCGGCGATCCAGATCATCCGGCTCATGATGACGTTCATGATCGCCCCGATCGCCCCCAGAAGAAACGCCGGGGCGAGGCTCTGCTGCACCACCGCCTGCACCTGCGGGGTCGAGGCGGTGCGCTCGAGAATGTCGAAGGCGAAGGGCTGGGCGGCGACGAGGATGCCGAACGCGTTCACCTGTCCTTGCCCCCGCCGAACGGGTTTTTCGGGCTTCGCAGGTTCACGCGCACCGGGACCGCATCGAACCCCAGGTGCTCGCGGATCGAATTGACGAGATAGCGTTCGTAGCTCTTGGGCAGATCGTCGAGCCGCGTGCCGAAGATCACGAAGCGCGGCGGGCGCGTCCCTGCCTGGGTGATGTAGCGCAGCTTGATCCGCCGGCCGCCGGGCGCGGGCGGGGGATTGGCGGCGAGCGCATCGTCGAACCAGCGGTTGAGCGCGGCGGTCGATACGCGCTTCGACCAGCTGTCGCGCAGGTCGAAGGCGGCGCCGATCATCTGGTCGAGCCCCTTGCCGGTCTTCGCGCTGACCGCCAGCAGCGGCAGGCCGCGGACCTGGGCGAGCCCATCGTCCAGTGCCTGGCGCACGCCGTTGAACAGGCTGCTCGCATCCTCGGCGACGTCCCACTTGTTGATCGCGACCATCAGCGCGCGGCCTTCCTCGAGCACGGCGGAGGCGATCTTGAGGTCCTGGTGTTCGAGCCCCTGCGTCGCGTCGAGCAGCAGGATCACGACCTCGGCGAAATCGACCGCGCGGCGGGCATCGGCGACCGAGAGCCTTTCCAGCTTTTCGGTGACATTGCGTTTTTTCCGCATTCCCGCCGTGTCGATCAGGCGCACGTCGCGGACGTCGCCGGTCTTGGGATCGGTCCAGCGCCAGTCGACCGCGATCGAATCCCGCGTGATGCCGGCTTCCGGCCCGGTCAGCAGGCGATCCTCGCCCAGCAGGCGGTTGATCAGCGTCGACTTGCCCGCATTGGGCCGCCCGACGATGGCCAGCTTGAGCGGGCCGAGGGGCGCGTCCTCCGCGTCAGCGGCCTGCTCGACCGCCTCGTCCGCCGCCTCGGCCTTGGCGCCGATGATCGGCCACAGCCCGCCGAACAGGTCGGCGATTCCCTCGCCATGTTCCGCGGAAAGCCCGACCGGTTCGCCAAGGCCAAGCGAATAGGCCTCGAGCACGCCCGCCTCCCCGGCGGCGCCTTCGGCCTTGTTGGCGACGAGGACGATCGGGACCGCGTGTTCGCGCAGGTAGCGTGCGATCTCGGTGTCGAGCGGGGTGATCCCGGCGCGCGCATCCACCGCGAACAGCGCCGCATCCGCGCCTTCGAGGCTCGCCTCCGTCTGCTTGCGCATCCGTCCGGGAAGGGTGAGGTCGTCCTCGTCCTCCCACCCGGCGGTGTCGACCACGGTAAAGCGCAGCCCCGCGATCTCGGCATCGCCCATCCGCCGGTCGCGTGTGACGCCGGGCTGATCGTCTACCAGCGCCAGCTTCTTGCCCACCAGCCGGTTGAACAAGGTGGACTTGCCGACATTGGGCCGGCCGATGATGACGACCGTCGGTTTTCCCGGGGGGGTTTGTGCGCGTTCCATGCCTGCAGCCCCAAGTGGCCGCTCGGCCCGGGCTTGGCAAGGTGGCTCAGCCGTCCTTGCGGGCGACCGGCGGGTTCTCGCCGAGATCCTCGAACCATGCTTCGACCGGGCCGGACAGCTTGATCGTCAGCGGATTGCCCTTGCGGTCGACGGTCTTGCCGGCCTGCACCCGGACCCATCCTTCGGAGATCGAATATTCCTCGATGTCGGTGCGGACCCGGTCCTTGAACCGGATGCCGACGCCGCGCTGGAGCACCTCGGCATCGAAATGGGGGCTGTGCGGGTGGACCGAGAGGTGGTCGGGCGGAACGTCGCGGGCCTGGTCGGCGCCGCTGTCGGGGGTGGTTTCGTCTGTCATGTCGGTGCCCGCCCGTAATCGGGTGCGGGGGCGCTGACAATATGCAAAGGGCGCGGTCAGTCAGGCGGGAAGAGGGTTTCGGGCCGCATCGAATCGAGCTCCTGCTCGCCCGCGCCTTCGCGGTCGGCGCGCCGGCGCTGGCGCTTCTCGAGTTTCTCGCGCGCTTCCCGGTCGGTGCCCTGCGCCTGCTCGATACGCTCCTCCTCCCGGTCGGGCCGGATCACGGGCGGCGTGCCCTCCGGCGTTTCGGGCGTGTCGTAGTCGCGCGGATGCCCGCGCGCGGGGCGATCGGATCGCGGTTGGCTGTCGCTATCGGTCATGCGGCATTTCTCCTTCATCCGATCAACCGGAAGCCCGGCCCGATCGTTCCGGCGCGGCACGGCCGCCGGTCGCACGCCAGCCAGTGCTTGCCCTTTTGACCGGCAAGGGATAGAGGCGCGCTGATACGCGCGGGGGACCGGACGGTTTCCCGCGCGGCTTCGTTCAGGCTCGCGGGCGTGGCGGAACTGGTAGACGCGCCAGATTTAGGTTCTGGTATCGCAAGATGTGGGGGTTCGAGTCCCTTCGCCCGCACCAGTTCGCCCATCGCCCGCAGCCGTCACGTTTTGCTCAAGAAGGCTTCGATACCGACCCCATGCAGACCAAGCAGACCACCAGTGAAGGCCTCAAGCGCGGCTATGTGATCACGATTCCCGCCGCCGACATCGCGGCCAGGATCGACGCCGAAATCAGGAAGATCGCCCCGCAGGTGCGGATGCACGGCTTCCGTCCGGGCAAGGTGCCGGCCAATCTCGTCAAGAAGATGCATGGCGAACAGCTCCACGCGCAGGTCGTCAACGACACGATCCGCGATTCGGTCGACCAGCTCCTCCGCACCGAAGACCTGCGCCCAGCGATGCAGCCGGCGATCGCGCTCGGCGAAGGGTATGACGAGGGCAAAGACGCCGAAATCACGGTCGAGCTCGAAGTCCTGCCCGAGATCGAGGCGCCCAGCATCGACGGGCTCAAGCTCGAAAAGCTGGTCGTGCCCGTGACCGACGAACAGGTGATGGAAGCGATCGAGGGGATCGCGGGCCAGAACAAGAGCTACAAGGACGCGGCCAAGACCAGGAAGGCGGCCGAGGGCGACCAGATCGTGATCGATTTCGTCGGCAAGCTCGACGGCGAACCCTTCGAGGGCGGCGCGGCCGAGGATGCCCCGCTGGTGCTCGGCTCGGGCACGTTCATCCCCGGCTTCGAGGAGCAGCTCGTCGGCGTGAAGACGGGCGAGGAAAGGACGATCACCGTCACCTTCCCCGAGGAATACCAGGCCGAACACCTCGCCGGGAAGGAAGCGACCTTCGACGTCACCGTGAAGGCGGTGAAGGTCGAGAGCGAGACCAAGGTCGACGACGAGTTCGCCAGGAACCTCGGCCTCGACGACCTCGACATGCTGAAGGAGATCATGCGCGGCCAGCTCGAGCAGCAGACCGCCGGGCTCACCCGCACCCAGATGAAGCGCGCCCTGCTCGACCAGCTTGCCGCCAACCACGATTTCCCCGTGCCACAGGGCATGGTCGAGGCCGAGTTCGAGCAGATCTGGACCCAGCTCCAGCAGGAAGCGGCGAAGGAGGAGGATCCCGAGGCCGCCCTGAAGCAGATCGAGGACGAGAAGGACGATTATCGGGCGATCGCCGAACGCCGCGTGCGCCTGGGCCTGCTGCTGTCCGAGATCGGCCAGGCCAACGGCGTCGAGATCACCAGCCAGGAAATGTCGATGCTGATCCAGCAGGCGGCATCGCAGTACCGGCAGGTGGACCGCGAGCGTTTCGTCCAGTACATCCAGTCCGAACCGATGGCGGCCGCCCAGCTGCGCGCGCCGCTCTATGAGGACAAGGTGGTCGACTTCCTGTTCGACAAGGCCGAGGTGACCGAGCGCGAGGTGACGCAGGAGGAACTCCAGGCCGCGATCGAGGCTGACGAGAACGTCGAGGCCGAGAAGGAAAAGGTCAAGGCCGAGCCGGCGAAGAAGAAGGCGCCCGCGAAGAAGGCGGCTGCCAAGAAGACCGGCGCGAAGAAGAAGCCCGCGGACGAGGGCGGGGCGGAAGCCGAAGCCGGGGAAGCGCCCGCGAAGAAGGCCGCGGCCAAGGAAGAGGGCGACAAGCCCGTCGCCAAGAAGGCCGCGCCGAAGAAGACCGCCGCCACGAAGAAGCCCGCCGCCAAGAAAGCGCCTGCGAAAAAGGCCGCCGACCGCCAGTAAGGCGCTTTTCTTACCGCCCTCCCGCCCTTCCCTCGGTGAGGGGCGGGGGGTCGGCGTCGATCGGCCCGGGGCCCGCTCCCGACCCCCCTCCCTCAATGGAAGGGGTTTAATCCGCCTTCCACCGCTTGAAAGAAGGCTCCGGCAGCACCGCCGTGCGCGCCCTTTCATAGGCCGCGCCGGCCTTCAGCACCGCGTGGTCGGTCCAGCGCGCGCCCATGATGCTGAGGCCCACCGGCAGCCGTTCGACCGCTCCCATCGGCACGGTGAGGTGCGGATAGCCCGCGATGGCCGCGAGATAGCCCGCGCCGATGCGCCCCGCGAAACTGTCCCCGTTGACGAGATCGGTGGTCCAGGCCGGGCCGGTGGTCGGCGCGACGAGGAAGCGCACGTCATGCTCGGCCAGCAGGCGGTCGATCCCCTCCTCGCGCGTCATGCGGCGGATCTTTTCGAGGTGGCCTTCGTATTGAGCGCGGTCGGTCGTCTCTAGCGCCCGCTCGAACAGGTCCTGCCCGAACCAGCGCAATTCGCGCTCCCGCTCGGCGCGGTTGAAGGCGACGACATCGGCCAGGCTGCGCGGACCGCGCTCGCCGGGAAGGCCGGCAAGATAGGCATCCATCCCCTCGCGCAGTTCGTGGAGCAGGACCGGCAGCGTGCTCGCCCAGAAATCGTCCGGCGTCTCGTAATCCACCTCGACCAGCACCGCGCCCGCGCGCTCCAGGTCGGCGAGCGCGGCATCGAACAGCGCACGCACATCGGCGCGCTCGCCCGCCTGCCGGCGCAGCACGCCGATGCGCACGCCTTCGAGCGAGGCTTCGTCCAGCCCCTCGGCATAGTCGGCGACCCGCTCCGCGCCCAGCGTCGCGGGGTCCGCCGGATCCTCGCCCGCGATCGCCGACAGCAGCAGCGCGGCGTCGTGAACGGTGCGCGTCATCGGCCCGGCGGTGTCCTGCGATACCGAGATCGGCACGATGTGCGTGCGGCTGACGATCCCCACGCTCGGCTTGAAGCCGACGATCCCGTTGACCGAGGCCGGGCAGGTGATCGAACCATTGGTCTCGGTCCCGATGGCGCCCCAGGCCATGCCCGCCGCCACGGCCGCCCCGCTGCCCGAGGAGGAGCCGCAGGCATTGCGGTCGATCGCGTGCGGATTGCGCGTGAGCCCGCCCACCGCGCTCCACCCGCTGGTCGAATCGTTCGAGCGGATGTTGGCCCATTCCGAGAGGTTCGTCTTGCCGAGCACCACCCCGCCATTGCGCCGCAGCCGCGCGATGAGCGGCGCGTCGCGGCGGGTGAAGTTCTCCGCGAGCGCGAGGCTGCCCGCGGTGGTGGGCCATTCCTCGGTTTCGATATTGTCCTTCACCAGCACGCTGCGGCCCTTGAGGATGCCGACGCCGACCTGCTCGCGCGCCGCGAAGCCCGCCGTGTGCGAATGGGCGATGACCGCGTGGATGCCCCCGGTCCCGTCGTCGTACTGCTCGATCCGCTCGACCCGCGCGCCGATGTCCGCGAGCGCGTCGAAATCGGCAGGCGCGGGACCGCGCCCGGCGGTGGCGGCGGGTGCGGCGAGAAGCGCGCAGAGCGCGGCGATGGCGAGGGTTGTCCGGGAGCGCATGACCCATTGATTGCCGGGAACGGCCGGGCGGGCAAGACCATTTCGGTGGCATCGTCGCAGGCGGCCCGGTAAAGCCCCTTGAAATTGCCCCCCGCCCTCCGACATAGCGGGGCCAGAACCAAGGGAAGGATTTCACGACCATGATCGATCTGTTCGGCGACACGGGCGAAGGCTTCGGCACTCAGGGCCGGTTCACGCACGACCCGCTGACGGGGGCGCTGGTGCCCACCGTGGTCGAACAGTCGAGCCGGGGCGAACGCGCCTTCGACATCTTCAGCCGCCTGCTGCGCGAACGCATCGTCTTCGTGACCGGCCAGGTCGAGGACACGATGGCCTCGCTGATCGTCGCCCAGCTGCTGTTCCTCGAAAGCGAGAATCCCTCGAAGCCGATCAGCATGTACATCAATTCGCCCGGCGGCGTGGTGACTGCCGGCATGGCGATCCACGACACGATGCAGTACATCAAGCCGCGCGTCTCGACGGTCTGCATCGGCCAGGCGGCGAGCATGGGGAGCTTCCTCCTCGCCGCGGGCGAGCCGGGGATGCGCGTCGCGCTGCCCAATGCGCGGATCATGGTGCACCAGCCTTCGGGCGGGGCGCGCGGCATGGCCTCCGACATCGAGATCCAGGCGCGCGAAATCCTTCGCATCCGCCAGAGGATGAACGACCTTTACGTGAAATACACCGGCCAGAGCCTGACCGACATCGAACGGGCGCTGGACCGCGACACCTTCCTCGACGCGGGCGAGGCGAAGGCGTTCGGGATTGTCGACAAGGTCTTCGAAACCCGCCCCGAAAGCGGCGCGGAAGACGAGACGGAAAAGGGATCGGGCGGCGCCCCGGAATGAACCGGCGCCGCGGCCCCGGGAACCGGCCGGCCGCGTGAAACGCGTCGGCATGAACGAAGGGCCACCCGCGCGTTCCGGCCCGGCACGCGCGGGCGAAACTTCCGGTTTCAGCACGGGTTCAGGCGGAACAACCGAACCTGTGCGGATGCAAAATCGTCGGCGCATGTGTTGATTCATCCGCGCGGACAGATACAGTTGGCGAATCCTCGCGGAAAGAAACGCTTTCGCGTGCGGCGCCCAGGACGACAGGAATGACCAAATTGAGCGGATCTGACAGCAAGAGCACCCTGTATTGCAGCTTCTGCGGGAAGTCGCAGCACGAAGTGCGCAAGCTTATCGCCGGACCCACCGTGTTCATCTGCGACGAATGCGTGGAACTGTGCAACGACATCATCCGTGAAGAGACCAAGGCCGGGATCGCCGGAAAGAAGGAGGGCGAGGTCCCGACGCCCAAGGAAATCTTCGAGACGCTGAACGATTACGTGATCGGGCAGAACTCCGCGAAGCGGAACCTCGCGGTCGCGGTGCACAACCACTACAAGCGGCTGAAGCATTCCGGCAAGGCGGGCGAGGTCGAACTCGCCAAGTCGAACATCCTGCTCGTCGGCCCGACCGGGACCGGCAAGACGCTCCTCGCGCAGACGCTGGCGCGCACTTTCGACGTGCCCTTCACCATGGCCGACGCGACGACCCTGACCGAAGCGGGCTATGTCGGCGAAGACGTGGAGAACATCATCCTCAAGCTGCTGCAGGCGTCCGACTACAATGTCGAGAAGGCGCAGCACGGGATCGTCTACATCGACGAGATCGACAAGATCACGCGCAAGGCCGAAAACCCCTCGATCACCCGCGACGTGTCGGGCGAAGGCGTGCAGCAGGCCCTGCTCAAGCTGATGGAAGGCACGACCGCCTCCGTCCCGCCGCAGGGCGGGCGCAAGCATCCGCAGCAGGAATTCCTCCAGGTCGACACGACCAACATCCTGTTCATCTGCGGCGGCGCCTTCGCCGGTCTGGACAAGATCATCGCCGACAGGCTCCAGAAGCGCTCGATCGGTTTCGGCGCGCACGTCGCCGACCCGGACAAGCGCAAGGTCGGCGAACTGCTCGAGAAGAGCGAGCCCGAGGACCTGCTCAAGTTCGGCCTGATCCCCGAATTCGTCGGTCGCCTGCCGGTGATCGCGACCCTGCACGATCTCGATGTCGATGCGCTGGTCACGATCCTGACCGAGCCGAAGAACGCCATCGTCAAGCAGTACAGCAAGCTGTTCGAGCTCGAGGATGTCGACCTCACCTTCACCGACGACGCGCTGCGCGAAATCGCCGAGCGGGCAATCAAGCGCAAGACCGGCGCGCGCGGCCTGCGTTCGATCGTCGAGGCGATCCTGCTCGACACCATGTTCGACCTGCCCGACATGGAAGGCGTCAGCGAAGTCGTGATCGACGCCGAAGTGGTGAAGGGCGAAAAGGCCCCGATCCTCGTCCACGGCGGCGAGAAGAAGGAAGCCGCTGCGTGAGGTTTTCGCGGGCGGCGCGCTGACGCTCCCCGCCGCCCCGACCGCGCGGATGGTCCTGTCCGGTCTCCGGCCGACGCCTGCGGTCTTCGCCGTGTCTCGTTGAACATCGACAGTCTCACCTTGCTCGGCGCGCAGGACTTCGTCCCGTGGCTGGCCGAACGCCGGGCGCGCGGGGAGCGGCCCGCTCGCCCGCCGACCAACGAGCGCCTCTATCGGCCTGCATCGCCTTGCCGAGCACGACGGCAATCGCGCTTTACGAAACGCGGGAAAGGCGCGAGCGGCTGGCAGGCTTCAGGATCGCGCCCTAGGAGAGCGACCATGCGAACGATCGGCATCATCGGCGGGATGAGCTGGGAAAGCTCGGCGCATTATTACGCGCTCATCAACCGCGGCATCCGTGATGCCCTTGGCCCGCCGCATTCGGCGCGGATCGTCATGGACAGCGTGGATTTCGGGGAGGTCGAACCGCTCCAGCGGGCGGGCGAGTGGGACGCGCTCGGCGACATGCTGGCGGCGAGCGCGCGGCGGCTGGAGGCGGCCGGGGCCGATTTCCTCGTCCTCGCCACGAACACGATGCACAAGCTCGCCGACCGGATCGAGGCGGCCACCTCGCTCGACCTGCTGCATATCTGCGACCCCGCGGCCGAGGCGATACGGCGAGCGGGCCATGCGCGGGTCGGTCTTCTCGGCACCGCCTTCACGATGGAACAGGCCTTCTACCGCGAACGGCTCGAGGCGGAGGGTCTTGCGGTGATCGTGCCCGAGGCCGCCGACCGGGCTGAAATCCACCGGGTGATCTACGAGGAACTCGTCGCCGGGCGCTTCCTCGAAACGTCGCGCGCGGCCTATCGCGGCGTGATCGCGCGGCTGGCGGAGCGCGGGGCCGAAGGCGTGGTGCTCGGCTGCACGGAGATCGGGCTGCTGGTCGCTCCGGAAGACAGCGCGCTCCCGCTGTTCGACACCACCGCGCTCCATGCCGAGGCCGCCGTGAATCGCGCGCTTTCGCAACTCTCCCAAAAGACAACCCCGCCCGGGCCATGATGGCCGGACGGGGCTGCATTCGGCGCCGCCCTCAGGGGGGAGGGGGGGAACAGGACGACGCCTTTGGCCTGTTCCTTGTTCGATTGCCTGCCGCGCGGATCAGAAGATCGCATCGACGACGAGATACACCGTGCCCACGGTCGCGGCATTGAAGAGTGTTTTGACGGCGATGGGCAGCAAGTCGGTTGCGTTCCCTTGTCAGTGTTTCGGACCGGCGGCCTTCGCGCCGCCCTTCAGTTCACCAATGCACGGACCTGCCGCTCGGGTTCAGCGCCGCTCTGCGGCCTGCCGCGAACCTACCACCATTCGCCCCGCCTGCACGCGCAGGACGCCCTTGGCGAGAAGGAAAAGGCCCCGCCCGGCCTGGAGGAGGAGCCGGACGGGGCGCGTGACGCATCGTCCCGTGTGGGAGGCGGATGGGGGCCGACGCGAGCTTGTCGCCAGACCGGGGATCAGCCCGGCAGGAACACGCCATCGGTCGCGTGGACCATGCCGTTCGAGGCTTCGACATCGGCCTTCACGACTCTGGTCTGGCGCCCGGCGGCGTCGGTGATCACGATCTCGTCGTCCATCGCCATGGCGGTGAGCGTGCCGCCCTGGACGGTCTCGAGCGTGGCCGAGCCCCCGCCCTGACGGACGAGGTTCATGAGATCGGCGCTGGTCACCTTGCCGGGCACCGCGTGATAGGTCAGCACTGCCTGCAGGGCGCCCTTGTTCTCGGGCTTGAGCAGGGCTTCCACGGTTCCTTCGGGCAGCGCCGCGAAAGCGTCGTCGACCGGCGCGAAGACGGTGATCGGGCCGGGGCCGGACAGCGTTTCGGCGAGTTCGGCGGCAACGACCGCCTCGACCAGCGTGTCGTGCATCCCGGTGCTCTTGGCGATGTCGACGATCGTGCCGGTTTCCATCTGGGCGACCTTGTGCTGATCGGCGGCGGCCGGGGCAGCGGTCAGCGCGGCGAAGCCGGTCGCCGAGGCGATCCCGGCGAGAAGGGCGGCTTTGAAACTGTTCGGGGTCAGGCGCATGTGCAAACTCTCCTTGATGACGCAAGCTCTCCCGATCTTGCCGCGAAACTACGCACGGGGGGCAGGGTCGGATGCGGCGCCAAGGCGTTTATCGGGGGAGATTGCGGCTTTGCGCGATGCCTCGTGCCTCAGCCACGTCGAGGCGTGCGGCCTCGGGCGGGGCGCGGGGCCTCAGACTTCGGTGAAGGAGCCTTCGGCCACGACCGGGCCGGCATCGACGCCTTCGGGCTTGCCGCCCAGCGGTTCGCGGGTGAGCAGCAGGCCCGCCCCTTCGGCGAGGTTGCGACCGATTTCCTGCGGGAGCTTCATGCTGCGGATCTCGCCCGGTTCGACCACGCCGAGCGATAGCAGGTCGCCGCCGCCCGGCGGGGCGAGCCACAACTCGTGGTCATGCACGCCGTCGGGGGTGAGCCCGATCGCGGCGATCACCATGCGCTCGCTTTCGGGGATCCAGGTCACGTCGAGCCGCAGCCCGGTGTCGCCGATCGGCACGGTCGCGACCAGCGGATCGGCCTGCGCGACTGGCGGCGTCTCGACCGCGCCGCCCGGCGCGGGGGCAGGCGTGTTCTCGGGCGAGAACACCATCAGCGCGAGCGCCACCGCCGCCGCGAGCGAGGTCAGCCCGGCAGTCCATTGCCAGCGGCGCAGGCTGTCCTTCAGTTCGACGACGTTCACGTCCGATGCGCTGCCGCCGGGGCGGTCCGCCTCGGCCCGGGTGGCCCTGATCGCGTTGACCCGCGCCTCGATCCGCTGCCACACCTCGCTCGACGGCATGGCGGGGGGCACTTCGTCGAGCAGTGGGGCGAGCCGCTGTTCCCATTGCCGCACCTCTGCGGCGAAGGCGGGATCGCTCGCCATGCGACCGCGCGCCGTCAGCAGCGCCTCGCCTTCGAGCAGGCCCAGCGCATATTCGGCCGCCAGCACCGGGCCGCCGCCCGGTTCGCCTTTCGCCATGTCCTGCCCGGCGCTCATTCGCCCTTGTCCAGGCATTCGCGCAGCCTGAGCAGGCCGCGCCGGATCCAGCTTTTCATCGTGCCCAGCGGCACGTCGGCGCGGCTCGCCAGTTCGGCATAGGTGAACCCGTCGAAGAAGGCCGCGCGGATATTGGTCGCGGCGTTGTCGTCGAGCGTGCCGAGGCAGGTATGGACCCGCGCCGCGCGCTCGGCATCGATCAGCAGGTCGTCGGCGAGCGGCGCCTCGTCGGGCAGGGGCGCGGCCTCCTCAATCCCGACAGCGCCCCCCCGCACGCGGCCCACGCGCAGGCGGTCCACCGCGCGGTTGCGCGCGAAGGTCGCCAGCCACGAGATCGGGCTCGCGCGGTCGGGATCGTAGCGGTCGGCCCGCTGCCAGAGATTGACATAGACATCCTGCAAGGCGTCCTCGGCCTCCTTCCTGTCGCCCAAGATACGCAGGCATATGCCGTATAGCTTCACGTGCGTGGCGGCGTAAATCTCCTCCAGCGCGGCGCTGTCGCCGCGTGCCAGCCGCACCATCGCCGCGCGCAGATGGTCGCGGGCGATCGCGGCCTGGCTCGCCGCGTCCTCGGAAGGGTTGCGCCGGGCCATCAGCAGGGGTGCTCGCAGGCCGCGGTTTCGTCGCGCTCGACCTGGATGGTCGAATGGCCGATGCCGAACCGCGCGCGCAGCGAACGGGCGGCGTCGCGCAGGAAGGCGTCCGAGCCTTCGCCCCGCGGCATGACGAGGTGGGCGGTGAGCGCGGTTTCGGTGGTGGACATGGGCCAGACGTGCAGATCGTGCACCGCCGTCACCCCGTCGAGCGCGCCGAGGTGGCGACGCACTTCCTCGACGTCGATCCCCGCGGGCGCCGCGTTGAGCCCGAGCTTCACGCTGTCGCGCGCGAGACCCCAGGTCGCCCAGGCGATCACCGCGAGGATGGCGAGGCTGGCGAGCGGATCGATCAGGGCGATGCCGCTCCACCAGATCGCGAGCCCCGCGACGACCACGCCCAGCGAGACGAGCGCATCGGCCGCCATGTGAAGATAGGCCCCCTTGATGTTCAGATCCTCCTGGCCGCGCATGAACAGCAAGGCTGTCAACGAGTTGATCGCGACTCCGATCCCGGCGACGATCGCCATGACCGCGCCCTGCGGTTCGGACGGTTCGAACAGCCGATGCGCGGTCTCGAGCAGGATCGCCCCGACCGCGATGGCGAGGAGGAGCGCGTTGGCGAGCGCGGCGAGGATGGTCGAGCTCTTGAAACCATAGGTGAAGCGGCCCTGCGGCGGGCGCTTGGCGGCTTCGGACGCGGCCCAGGCGAGCAGCAGGGCGAGCACGTCGGACAGGTTGTGCCCCGCATCGGCGAGCAGCGCCATGGAATCGTAGAGCCAGCCCGCCGCCGCCTCGACCACGACGAAGACCGTGTTGAGCGCGACGCCGATCGCAAAGGCCGGTCCGAAATCCTTCGGCGCATGGGAATGCCCGTGCCCATGCCCGTGCCCGTGCGAATGGGCAGGGCCGGCGTGGCCGTGCGAATGGTCATGTGAATGCGCGAAACCCATCGCGCCTATCCATAGACGCAGGCGGCGAGCCCGTCACGCCTGACGATCCCGATGCGCCGTTCGATGCTGTTGCCGTGCCGGGCAAGCCAGCCGGAGGGGGAGCGCACCTCGCGCTTTTTCGGAGCTGGCAGCGCGGCGGCCATGCGGCTCGCCTCGTCGGGGGTGAGGCGGGCGGCGGAATGGCCGAAATAGCGCTGCGCCCCGGCTTCGGCGCCGTAGGTTCCGATGCCGGTTTCGGCGACGTTGAGATAGACTTCCATGATGCGGGCCTTGCCCCAGACAAGCTCGATCCAGAAGGTGAACCACGCTTCGAGGCCCTTTCGGAACCAGCCGCCGCCCTGCCACAGGAAGACGTTCTTGGCGGTCTGCTGGCTGATCGTGGAGGCCCCGCGCACGCGGCCGGTTTCCTCGCGCTCGCGCAGCGCCTGTTCGATCGCCTCGGTGTCGAAGCCGGAATGTTCGCAGAACTTCGAATCCTCCGCGGCGATGACGGCATAGACGAGGTTCGGGTCGATGCCCGCGAGGCTTTCCCAATCCTTCGTGATGCCGTTCTCGTCCATCACCATGGTCGCGGTGACGGGGACGGGAATCCACTTGAAAACCAGCACCAGCAGCACCGTGAGCGCGACGAAGCCGACGATGATCTTCGCGGCAATGCGCGCGAGGGTGAGGAGCATGGGGCTTCCTTAGCGCGGCGGCACGGCGCGGGGAACGGCGATCTTTGCGAGTGCGGCGCGGCGGGCTATGCCATGTGCGATGCGGCGTATGTTCGTCCTCGCTGCGATGCTCCTTGCCGCGCCCGCGCTGGCGGAGGACGAAAAATACGTGTTCGAGGCCGAGCTTATCCACGCGCCGGTTCCGCTCTACACATTCGACTGGAAGCAGGTCTGGCCGCGCGGGATGGTCCCGGACGCCGATACCATTGCCGGCTGTGCCAGCCGGGTCGCCTTCGGCGACTGGCGCTTCACGCCGAACCTTGAGGACGAATACGCTGATCCGTGGTGGCTGAGGGTAAGGAACTACGGCGTGTTCCATTGCGCGGCGAACCTGCTGGAGGCGGACGAGCGCGAGGAGCTCGGAGAAGGCGAATTTTCGCGCGGCCTGTTCGCCATGATCGGCGAGGGCAGCACGGACGGGCGCGCATGGGAATTGTGGGTGCTGCAGAAGGGCTTCGTGCCCGGCAGCGCCTACGTGCTGCTCGCTCGGGAGGCCGAGGGGGGCGATCTTGTGCGGCGCTTCACCATCCTGCAACGCCGCTGCCCGCGCGGAAGCGTGCGCGAGGCGAGCGGGATGGATGTCTGGACCACTCGCTATTGCGCTGTCGAAAGCCGGGCGGAATTGCTCGCGCTCGCCAAGCGGATGCTGCGCGAAAAGCCGCTCGGCACACTCGAACGGGTCGAGGACACAAACGAAGAAGGGCCGGACACCGAGGCATCCGACCCTTCCGATTGATTCTGCGTTCTGACGCTTACGCGACGCCCGGCAGCAGCCTTTCGCCCGCGATCCGCTGCATCGCCTTCTGCAGTTTCTCGAAGGCGCGCACCTCGATCTGGCGGATGCGTTCGCGCGACACGTCGTAGACCTGCGACAGCTCCTCGAGCGTCTGCGGCTTGTCCGTCAGGCGCCGTTCGGTGAGGATGTGCTTCTCGCGCTCGTTGAGGGCTTCCATCGCCTCGATCAGCATTTCGTGGCGCACGTCGGCTTCCTCGGCCTCGGCGACGAGTTCGTCCTGCAGCGGGCGGTCGTCGGTCAGCCAGTCCTGCCATTCGCCCGAGCCTTCTTCGCCCCCGCGCATCGGCGTGTTGAGCGAGCCGTCCCCGCCCATCATCATCCGGCGGTTCATGTTGATCACTTCCTGTTCGGGCACGCCGAGATCGGTCGCGATCTTTTTCACGTCTTGAGGGCTGAGGTCGGTGTCCTCGTAGGCTTCGAGCTGCTTCTTCATCCGCCTGAGGTTGAAGAACAGCTTCTTCTGCGCGGCGGTCGTGCCCATTTTCACGAGGCTCCACGAGCGCAGGATGAATTCCTGGATCGACGCCTTGATCCACCACATCGCGTAGGTCGCGAGGCGGAAGCCGCGATCGGGTTCGAATTTCTTGACGCCCTGCATCAGGCCCACGTTGCCTTCGGAAATGAGGTCGGACACGGGCAGGCCGTAGCCGCGATAGCCCATCGCGATCTTGGCCACGAGCCGCAGGTGGCTGGAGACCAGTTGCGCGGCGGCTTCGGGATCCTCATGTTCCTGGTAACGCTTGGCCAGCATGTATTCCTGCTCGGCCGTGAGGACGGGATATTTCTTGATCTCGGACAGGTAGCGGTTGAGGCTCTGCTCTCCGCTGAGCGCCGGGACCGAGGGGGTCTTGGTAATGCTCACTTTCAACGGACCTTTCTGTTGTCGACCGCTTTTGCCGGACCCCTGATGGGCATCCGGCCGTTCGGGTCACAGGTTGGCTTATACATGATGGGCGCGCATCCGTGTGCGCTTTTCATCGATCAAAACGATCCAGTTCGTCGATCAGTTCCTGCATGTCGGGCGGCAGAATGCTCTCGAAACGGACCCTTTTGCGCAAGATCGGGTGCATGAAACCCAACTCGGCCGCATGGAGCGCCTGGCGGGCGAAGCCGAGCCGGGCGATCAGGGGCCTGAGGGGTTTCGGAGTGCTCCCGTAGAGCGGATCCCCCAATAGCGCGTGGCCGATTGACGCACAGTGAACGCGCACCTGGTGAGTGCGGCCGGTCTCCAGCCGGCATTCGGCCAGCGCGGCGTGGGCGAACGCGCGCAGGACACGGTAATGCGTGACCGCGTGCTTGCCGCGCGAACTGCCCTCGGCGAGCACCGCCATCTTCTTGCGGTTCGCGTCCGAGCGGCCGATCCGGCCCGCGATCGTGCCCTCGACCGGGCGCGGCACGCCTCCGGTCACGGCAAGATAGCGGCGATGGACCGAATGTTCGGCGAATTGCGCGGCAAGGCCTTCGTGCGCGGCGTCGGTCTTGGCGACCACGACAAGGCCCGAGGTGTCCTTGTCGATCCGGTGGACGATGCCGGGCCGCGCGACCCCGCCGATCCCCGAAAGACCCGGCCCGCAATGGTGCAGCAGCGCGTTGACGAGCGTGCCGTCCAGATTGCCCGCCGCCGGGTGGACGACCATGCCGGCGGGCTTGTCGACCACGAGGAGGTGCTCGTCCTCGTAGGCGATGGCGAGCGGGATCGCCTGCGGGCGGGCCTCGGGCCGGGCCGCCGGGGGAAGCGTGATGCGGAAGGGCGTGCCCGCCGCGACCTTGGCCGAGGCGCCGCTCGCCGTTGCGGCGCCGACCTCGACCGCGCCCTGGCCGATCAGCGCCTGCACCCGCGCGCGGCTGAGCCCGCTCGCTTCGGCCAGCGCCTTGTCGAGCCGGTCGGGAGCGGCAATGGTGCCGGTGATGATTTCGCGCTCTGACACGGGTAGGGCCATGCGCCATGCGATGTGAGGTGACAAGACGGGCGGCGGACGCGATGCTGGCGGCGGCGCGCGCGGCGCATCCGTTCGAGGCCTGCGGGATCCTGCTCGGTGCGGGCTCGCGGATCGACGCCTTCGTCCCTGCGGCCAATGTCCACCCCGACCCCGCGCGCCGTTTCGAGATCGACCCCCAGGCCCTGATCGATGCCCACCGTGCCGCGCGCGCCGGCGGGCCCGCCCTCGTCGGCTATTTCCACTCGCACCCGCAAGGCCCGGCCGCGCCGTCCGCCACCGACCGCGCGATGGCGGCTGGGGACGGGCGGATCTGGGCCATCGCGGGAGGGGACGCGGGGGTGTGCGACCTCGCCTTCTTCCGCGCCGCGCAAGACGGTTTCGAGACGCTTTGCAGCGCGATAATCGAAGGCTAAGGTCGCCCGCATGACCTCGCAGACCGATCTCGCGGCGCTTTTGTGTTCGCGCCTGTGCCATGACTTGCTCTCTCCGGTCGGCGCGCTCTCGAACGGGCTCGAACTGCTCGCCGACGAGCAGGACCCGGAAATGCGCGAACGCTGCATCGAACTGCTCGAGGCGAGCGCGAAGATCAGCACCGACAAGCTCAAGTTCTTCCGCCTCGCTTTCGGCGCCGCCGGGGGCTTTGGCGAAAGCGTCCCGATCGAGGAGGCGCAGCAGGTAATCGGCGCGCTCGCGGGCGAGGCGCGGAAGGTGGAGATCCAGTGGGCCATGGCGACAAGCAGCCTGCCCAAGCCCGCGATCAAGGTGCTGCTCAACCTTTCCCAGATCGCGCTCGATGCGCTGGTGCGCGGCGGCCGGCTCGACATCGGGACGGAACGGCTGGAAGGCAATATCGAGATCGTGGCCCGCGCCACCGGCCCGCGCATCGCCTTCGACGAGGCGATCGGCCGCGCATTGCAGGACGAACTGCAACCGGGCGAGCTGACCAGCCGCACCGCGGCGGCGCACATGATCGCGCTGCTCGCCGACGAGCTCGGCGGCGGGCTGCAATACCGCCTCACCGAAGAGGCGCTGGTGCTGGGCGCGGTGATCCCCGAACCCGACGGAATGATCGGGTGACCGCCCCGCCGAGCGTCCCCCCGGGCGGCCCGGTACCGGCCCCGCGCGGGATCCCGCCCGAAGGCATGCGCGGGGGCGAGCTGGTCCATGCCATCGTTCCCTCGCCCAATTTCAACGAGCGCGCGCTGCCGATCACGATGGTGGTGCTGCACTACACCGAGATGCAGCCGGTCGAACAGGCCCTGGGCAAGCTCATCAATCCCGAATCCGGCGTTTCGGCGCATTACCTCATCAGCGAGACCGGCACCGTCACCCAGCTCGTGCCCGAAAGGAAACGCGCCTGGCACGCCGGGGTGTCCTGCTGGCGCGGGATCACCGACGTCAATTCGGCGAGCATCGGGATCGAGCTCGACCATCCGGGCCACGCCGGGGGCTACCGCGAATTCAGGGAGGCCCAGTTCCGGGCGCTCGTCCCGCTGCTGGCCGCGATCGTGGAGGATCACGACATCCCGCGCGCCAACGTCGTCGGCCATTCCGACGTCGCGCCCGCGCGCAAGATCGATCCGGGCGAGCTGTTTCCGTGGGACCGGCTGGCCGAATACGGGCTGTGCCTGCCCAAGCCGGAAAAGCTCGACCTCGGCGACCCGTTCCAGAACGACGGGGCCTTCATGCTCGCGCTGGAGCGGTTCGGTTACGACATCACCGATGCGACCGCGGCGGTCGAGGCGTTCCAGCGGCGCTGGCGGCCCGAACTGATCGACGGGGCGATCGACGGACAGATCGGCGCGATCCTGTTCCAGCTCCTGCTCGACCGCGACCGCGGCCTGACGCGATAGGGCTACCCTTCGCCGTCCCTCGCGCCTATATCCGCCCGGTCAGGGGGCCAGGCAGCCGCGCGCCGCAGGGCGCGAGGAAAGTCCGGGCTCCACGAAACGAGGGTGGCGGGTAACGCCCGCCGGCCGAAGGGTCCGCCCCGAGGTCAGGGAAAGTGCCACAGAGAGCATACCGCCGATGGCCCGCGCTCCTTCGGGAGCCAGGGGGCACAGGCAAGGGTGAAAGGGTGCGGCAAGAGCGCACCGGGGCTGCCGGCAACGGCGTCCGCATGGCAAACCCCACCCGGAGCAAGGCCAAATAGGGGCCTCGCGTCCGTCCTTCGCGGCGGGCAGGGGAGTTTCGCCCCGAGAGGCCCGGGTTGGCTGCTAGAGCCGTCCGGCAACGGGCGGCCCAGATGAATGGCTGCCCCCGCGGCGCCGGTCCCGCAAGGGATACCGCGCGCGGGACAGAACCCGGCTTATTGGCCCCCTGACGTTTCCTGCTTGGCTGCTTTCGGGTGGTTTTGGCTTCCCTGCCGGTTCAGCCTGCGGCTGTGCTTCGCAACCGCTGCTTGAGGGCTGGGCGCGCTTGCGGCATGACGGCGCTATGAGAAGTCCCGGCCAGCCCGCCCGCTCCCTTGTCCAGCGCCTCGCGGTGGTGTTCGCGGTGGTGGTGCAGGTCGGTGCGACCTTCCTGCCCGATCTCGGCCTCGGCGAGGAGATCGGCGATCGTTCGGCCAGCGTCCGCACGCTGATCACGCCGTCGGGCTGGGCCTTCGCGATCTGGGGGCCGCTCTTCCTCGGCAGCGCGGCGTTCGCTCTGTGGCAGGCGCTCCCGGCGCAGCGCGACAATCCGCTGCTCGCGCGGATCGCCTGGCCAGCGGCCGTCGCGCTCGCCGCGCAGGGGGTCTGGGCGCTCTACACCCAGTTCGCCAATCTCACGTTCGTCTCGGCGCTCATCATCCTCGTCTCGCTCGCCGGACTGCTCGCCTGCCTGCGTGCGCTGTCGGCAGCGGAAAGGCTGTCGGCGGGCGAACGCTGGTTCGCCGCGCTGGTGCTGAGCGCGCTGGCGGCCTGGCTGACCGCGGCCAGCATCGTCAACATCTCGGCGAGCCTCGTCTATCACGGTATCGGCGGAGGCTCCGCCAACCCGCTCGCCGCGGCGGCGATGGTCGGCGTGGGCGGTCTCGTCGCGGCGCTGGCGGTCGCACGCAGCCGGGGCAATCCTTGGTACGCGCTGGTGTTCTGCTGGGCCCTGGCGGCGATCCATGCGCGCGGCGGGCAGGAGGCGGAGAGCATCGCCATCGCCTGCTTCGCGAGCGGCGCGCTGGTCCTGGCGGCCGCGCTGTTCGGGCTGGCCCGGCCCGCCAATCGCCGCCACTGGCTGGGCGTCTAGACCCGCCCGACGCTGGTATAGGCGAACCCCGCCGCGCGCACGTCCTCGGGGTTGTAGATGTTCCTGAGGTCGACCAGCACCGGCGCCTTGGCCAGCTCCTTCATCCGCTTGAGATCGAGCGCGCGGAAGGCGTCCCACTCGGTCACGATCACGGTCGCATCGGCGCCGGTGATCGCCTCGTAGGGGTCCTTGCACATCGTGACCTCGGGCATCAGCGGGCGGGCGAGTTCCATGCCTTCGGGATCATAGGCCGCGACCTCGACCCCGGCATCGTGCAGCGTCTGCGCGATCGCGATCGAGGGGCTGTCCCTCATGTCGTCGGTGTTCGGCTTGAAGGTCAGGCCAAGGAGGGCGACCTTCCTGCCGCGCGCCGCCTCCGCCCCGCCGAGCGCGTCGACGACCTTGCGGCCCATCGCGCGCTTGCGGCTTTCATTGGTCTTGACCACCGCCTCGATGATGCGGGTGGGGCTGTCGTAATCCTCGGAGGTCTTGAGGAGGGCCAGCGTGTCCTTGGGGAAGCACGATCCGCCATAGCCGGGGCCAGCGTGGAGGAATTTCGGGCCGATGCGGCCATCCATCCCGATCCCGCGGCTGACGTCCTGCACGTTCGCGCCGACCTTCTCGCACAAATCCGCCATCTCGTTGATGAAGGTGATCTTGGTCGCGAGGAAGGCGTTGGCGGCGTATTTGATCAGCTCGCTGGTGCGCCGCGAAGTGAACAGGATCGGCGATTCGTTCAGGAACAGCGGGCGGTAGACCTCGCTCATCACCTGCTTGCCGAACTCGTCCTCGGCCCCGATCACGATGCGGTCGGGCCGCTTGAAGTCGCCGATCGCGGCGCCTTCGCGCAGGAACTCGGGATTGGAGACGACCGAGACCTTGTGCGGCGTCCCGGTCTCGCCGATGATCCGCTCGACCTCGTCACCGGTGCCGACCGGGACTGTGGACTTAGTGACGACGACAGCATCGTTCGCAAGCTTCTCGCCGACTTCCTTCGCAACGGCGTGGACGAAGGTGAGGTCGGCATGGCCATCGCCTCGGCGGCTGGGCGTTCCGACCGCGATGAAGATCGCGTCGGCGCCCTTGATGCCCTCGGCGAGGCTGGTGGTGAAGGCGAGCCGCCCGGCCTTGACGTTGCTTTCGACCAGCGCGTCGAGCCCGGGCTCGTAGATCGGCATCACGCCTTCGTGCAGGCGGTCGATCTTGGCTTGGTCCTTGTCGATGCAGACCACGTCATGCCCGAAATCGGCGAAACAGGCGCCAGATACGAGCCCGACATAGCCCGAACCCACCATCGCGATCTTCATCAGTACCGTTCCCCCGGGCGCGCGCGGCGCCGCCAGCCTGCCATCCTTGTCACGCGGCGACCTTTCGCGGCGGGGCTATCGCGCCCTGTCCCCGTGGAAGATTTCCACCGGCCCCGAATCCTCGCGGCAGGTCTGGATGACCCGCCGCTGGTCGCCCTCGAGCACGAGGGCCGTAAGCACACCCGAGCGGAAAGCGCCAGTGTCGATTCCGATTCGGTTGCCGCAATCCATCACCCGGTCGAAAATCGTGTGGCCGTGCACCACCACCTTTTCCAGCGGGCCCTCGTGGTCGAGGAAGCGGTCGCGGATCCACAAAAGGTCGCTGCGCTTCTGCTCGTCGAGCGGGCGGGCGGGATCGACCCCGGCATGGACGAAAACGTAATCGCCCGCGACGATCATCTCTTCGAAGGAGGCGATGTAGTCGCGCTCCTTCCGGGAGACGAGTTCGGGCAGGAATTCGAACAATTCCTCCAGCTCGAGCGTGTTGAACCGCTTGCGCGAAAGGCCGTAGGACAGGATCGTCTCGCGCCCGCCGTGCTTGAGGAAATGGCGCAGGATTTCGGGCTTTTCGAAGGCCTGGAGGAACATTTCCTCGTGATTGCCGGCGAGCACGCGGACGTTGCGCCGGGCCTGCCAATCCCGGGTCAGGGCAAGCACGCCCGCGCTGTCTGGCCCGCGGTCGACAAGGTCGCCCAGGAGGATGATGCGCGCTTCGTCGATGTCGGCCCGGGCAAGGTCCGCCTCGATCGCGTCGACCATCGTCTCGAACAGGTCGAGCCGGCCGTGGATATCGCCGATGACGTAATAGCGCGTGCCGGCCGGGACCCGCGGGGCGGGAACGGCCGGGGCGGGGCGAAAGAAGTCCTTGAGCGCGTTCAGCATGGAATCGGCAGACGGTGCAGGGGGGACGGGGACGCACGAAGCGGCAAGGATCGATCGATCGTCGCCGCCGCGGACGGGTGGGCAACCCTTGGGCTTCGGGACCGTTCCGGGCTAGAGAGCGATGCAGCCGGATCGGAGCGTCTGTTCATGAGCGGCCATTAAGCGGCTTGCGACTGAACGGCAACTGAGCAAGGGGCACGGGCGCTCCGTCGTGCGACACGCTTCGTCGACGGAATCGGGCGTTCCGGCGAAATGCGCCGCCGGATGCGGGACGAAAAGGAAGGGAATGCCGATCGTGAGGACAGCGACGAGAGCGGGGATGGAACGACCGGCGCGCCCGGAAGGCCGCAAGCCTGCCGGGCGCCGGCGCGCCTTCACGTGGTCCATTCCGGCGGCATTCGCCGCGCTCGCCGCCGCTCCCGCGGGCGCTTCGGGGAGCGAATCGCCTGTGGCGGAGGTGCCGCGGGAGCAGGACGAACGCGCCGCGCCGGTCCTCGTCGCTCCGGCCCGCGCGCCGATCGGCGGCGAAGACGGGGGATGGGGCGCGGGAGGGGGCGAAGGGCGCGCGGCAAGCGCCATCTCGGGCGGGGGCCTCACCGTCAGCGCCAACGCGACGATCGCGAGCGCATACCGCTTTCGCGGGATCGACCTGTCGGGCGGCGACCCGGCGTTGCAGGGCGGCATCGACATCGCGCACGATTCGGGCTTCTACGCCGGCACCTTCGCCACCACGATCGACGACGACACGACCGGCTATGGCGGCTTCGAACTCGACCTCTACGCCGGTTGGAGCGGCGACGTGGCGGAGGGGCTCGACGCCAATCTCGGCGTCATCGCCTACACCTTTCCCGACGCGCCGGCGGGCGACTTCGATTATGTCGAGCTTTACGGCTCGCTCGGCTTCACGCTCGGCCCGGCGCGCGCGGTCGTGGGCGGGGCGTGGGACGTCGGCCGCGACGGGCTCGCCTTCGGCGGGGTGCGGCGCGACAACCTTTATCTCTACACCGACCTGTCGGCGGGCGTTCCGGGGACGCCGGTGACGGTCAACGCGCATCTCGGCTACACCGACGGGGCCGTGGATTTCGCAGGCGAGAACGTGTCGCTCGACTGGTCGCTGGGCGCGGACTGGGCGATCCGGGACACGCCGCTGGTGCTCGGCGTCGCCTATGTCGACGCGGCCGACGATGTCGCGCCGCCGGGCGCCTTCAATCCGACCTCGGGGACCGTTCTCGCCACGCTGACGGCCTATTTCTGAAGCCCGTTCATTCGAGCGAGAAGCTGACCGTCGTCACCACGCGCACCTTCTTGTAGGGGCTGTCAGACTGGCCCCAGCCGCCGCTTTCGCCGTCGCGCGCCTCGATCGAGAAATAGCCCTGCGTCGCCTCCCTGATCGAGCCGACCTTCGCGCCCGAATCCTCGGCGAATTGCTGCGCGGCGGCGCGCGCGTCGCGGGTCGCCTCGGCGACCATTTCGGGCTTGATGTCGTTGAGCCCGGTGAAGGCATAGCTCATGCCCGAGCCTTCCTCGAGGAACACGCCGCGCCGCACGAGATCGAACTGTCGCGCAACCGCCTGCCGGGCGCGTTCGATGTCCTCCGTCCGCAAGGCGAGGCGCTGGCGCACGGTGTAGGTGGTGCGGCCGTCCTGAACGAAGCTCGACACGTTCGCGCCGGTTGGCTGCAATTCCCCGGCCGGAAAGCCTAGGTCGGCGAAGAAGGCCTCGATCGCCTCGGTGTCCGAACGCGCCTTGGCCTGCGCCTCGCCGAGGCTGGTGGAGGAGGCAGAATAGGAAATCGTCCAGGTCGCGAGGTCCGCGGTCACGTCGCGTTCGGCAAGGCCCCGCACCGTGACCGCGCGGTCCGCCTCCTTCGCGCGCAGCAGCCCGTCGCCGAGCAGGTATCCGCCCGCGATCATGCCGAAAGCCGCGATCGCCGCCGTCCCGAACCAGCGCATGTTCGCCGCCTGCGCACCCGTTTCCCCAGCCATCCTGCCCTCCGCCTGCCTGTGCGACGAGATGTGCGCAATCGCCGATGAACCGTTTTTGAACGCGTGCTAGAAGGGCCGACGAAACCGTTGAGGATGCCGATGACCAAATATCTCCATTCCATGATCCGCGTGACCGATCCCGAAGCGACGGTCGCCTTCTTCGAGCTGATCGGACTCGAGGAAGTGCGCCGGTTCGATGTCGAGCAGGGGCGTTTCACCCTGATCTTCCTCGCGGCGCCCGGGCAGGAGGGGCTGGCCGAGGTCGAGCTCACCTGGAACTGGCCGCCCGAGGACGGGAGCGAGCCCGAAACCTATGACGGCGGGCGCAATTTCGGCCATCTCGCCTACCGGGTGGAGAACATCTACGAGACCTGCCAGCGCCTGATGGATGCGGGCCACACGATCCATCGCCCGCCGCGCGACGGCTACATGGCCTTCGTCAAATCGCCCGACGGGATCTCTGTCGAACTGCTGCAGGACGGCCGGCTCGAACCGCGTGAACCCTGGGCCAGCATGGAGAATGTCGGCACGTGGTAGCCTGCGCCGCTCCCGGCCCGCGCCGGAACCTGTGCTTCGCATGGTCCGTTCCGGTCGCGGGGGGCGGGAGAAGCGAGAGGAGAAATGCCATGCCGGCCAAGTCGAAAGCCCAGCAGAAAGCGGCCGGAGCCGCCCTGTCCGCCAAGCGCGGCGAGACCAAGGTTTCCGAGCTCCAGGGCGCCTCGAAGGAAATGTATGACAGCATGAGCGAGGAGGAGCTCAAGGACTTCGCCGAAGGCCCGCGCAAGGGCAAGCCGGAGCATGTCGACGACGATGACTGACCCGGCCTAGTCGTCCCTCGTGAAGGTCGCCCAGCGGTCGCGTTTCGGCAGGCCTTCGCGGATGTCGTCGGCAGGGTTGGGGTCGATGCAGTTCCCCTGCCGGTGAAGATGCGCCTTGGCGATCATGTTCGCCGTGATCGGTGCGGCGATGAACAGGAAGATGGTGATGAGCAGTTCGTGGAAGGTGTAGCGCCCTTCGTGGACCGGCCAATAGACCATCGAGGCAAGCAGGATCCCGCCGACGCCGAGGGTCGTCGCCTTGGTCGGCCCGTGCAGCCGCGTCATCAGCGAAGGCAGGCGCACCAGCCCCCAGCTTCCGACCAGGGCGAACGCGGCCCCGATCAGGATCAGCGCGGCGATGACGGCATCGGCGATCTGGATTGCCAGCGGGCTCATTCGACGATGTCCCCCCGCAGCAGGAACTTGGTGTAGGCGACCGTCCCGACGAAACCGACCATGGCGAGCAGCAGGCTCGCTTCGAAATAGTAGGTCGATCTTTCGTGGATGCCGTAGAGCACGATCAGCGCGATCGCATTGATCAGCATGGTGTCGAGCGCGAGAATGCGGTCGCCGCGCGTCGGACCCAGCAGCAGGCGCCACAGGTTCAGCACCAGCGCGAACGCGATGATGAAGAACCCCGCGGAGACGGCGAAATCGATCATCGGAAGATCCTCCTCAGCCGGGCCTCGTAGCGGGACTTGATCCGCGCGACGGCCTGTTCGTGGTCATCGATGTCGAGCGCGTGAACCAGCAGCATCCGCCCGCAGGCGGACACGTCGGTCGAGACCGTGCCGGGCGTCAGGCTGATCGTGCCCGCAAGCGCCGTGATCGCCTCGGGCTGTTCGACCTCGAGCGGGATGACGAGCCAGGCGGACCTCAGGTCCCGGTCGCGTTTGGTCAGGATGATCCAGGCGACCTCGAAATTGGCGACCACGATGTCCCACAGCACCACCAGCAGGTATTCGACCATCGCCCAGCCGAATCTCAGCCGCGGCTTCTCGCGCCAATAGGGCGAGGTGAAGAGCGGGATCGCCACGGCGACGATCGCCGCCATGATGACCGAACCCCAGGTGAGGCTGTTCGACAGAAGCACCCAGAACACCGCGAGCAGGCCCGAAAGCCCGGGATGGGGGAAGAGCCGCTGCATCACCGGTACCCCGCTCCCCGTTCTTCGCCCGCGCCCAGCACCGCCTCGATATAGGAGGTGCGCTCGAACAATTGCGCGCTCGTGGCGGCGGCGTAATCGGTCACCGGCCCGGCGAACAGCGCGAGCGCGGCGACCAGCGCCAGGAGGCCCCAGGCAGGCGCAGTTTCGGCCCGGCGGCGGCGCAGGGGGGGTGCGCCGGGCTCGCCCTCGACCTTCCAGAACAGCGTGCTCCCGGCGCGGGCGAGGCCGAGAATGGCGAAGAAGCTCCCGCCCAGCACCGCGCCCCAGATCCACGGGGCAAGCGGCGCCCCGGCGCTCGCAGCGAGGATCAGCACCTTGCCGATGAAGCCCGAAAGCGGCGGCAGGCCCGCGAGCGCGATGGCCGCGAGCATGAACAGCGCCGAGACCTGCCCGATCCCGGCAAACGGGCGGGAGGCGCGCAGGTGGTCCTCGTCCTCGCCCCGCCCGCGCCGCACGAGGTCGGTGACGAGGAAGACGAGCCCCCCGGCCAGCACCGAATGAGGCATGTAATAGAGCGCCGCGGCGATCCCCTCGGGCGTGAACAGGGCGACCGCGAGGAGCAGCGTCCCGGTCGAGCCGATCACGCCGAAGGCGGCGAGGCGCCTCAGGTTGCCCGCCGCGAGCACGCCGAGATAGCCCGCGAGGATCGTCAGCATGGCCGCGGGCAGCATCCAGCCCGCCGGGGCGAAACTCGCCGCGCCCGCTTCCGCGCCGAAGATCAGGACCGTCACGCGGATGATCGGATAGACGCCCGCCTTGGTCAGGATCGCGAACAGCGCCGCGACCGCGGGACTGGTCGAACCATAGGTCTGCGGCAGCCACAGGTGGAGCGGAAGCAGCGCAGCCTTCAGGGCGAAGACCGCGATCAGCAATTGCGCCCCCACCCGGATCAGCGCCTGGTCGCCCGCCGGGGCTTCGGCCACGCGCAGCGCCATGTCCGCCATGTTGAGCGTCCCCGTGACCCCGTAGAGCAGGCCGACCGCGACGAGGAACAGCGTCGAACCGACCAGATTGACGATGACGTATTTCACCCCGGCATGAAGCCGCCGTTTCCCCTGCCCGTGCAGCATGAGGCCGTAGGAGGCGATCAGCAGCACCTCGAAGAAGACGAACAGGTTGAACAGGTCGCCGGTCAGGAAGGAGCCGTTGATGCCCAGCAGCTGGAACTGGAACAGCGGGTGGAAATGCACCCCGCGCCGGTCGAGCCCGGTGAGGACGGCATGGGCCAGCACGACGACGCCGAGCACGCTGGAGAGCAGCACCATCAGCGCGGAAAGCCGGTCGAGCACCATGACGATGCCGAAAGGCGCCGGCCAGTCGCCCAGTTCGTAGGTCGAGACCGTCCCGTCCCGCGCGGAGACGAACAGCGCGATCGCGCTGGCGAGGATCAGCAGGGTCGAACCGCCCGACAGCAGCCTTGCCCAGTGCGACAGGCGCACGCCGCGAAACAGGCACAGCGCCGCGATCACCGCGGGCAGCAGCACGGGCACGAGGACGATGTCGCTCATTCCCGGTCCTCGCGCGGGAGGGCGAGGCCGTCTTCGCGGGGCGGTGGCTCGTCCGGTCCGTCATCGACATGGTCCGAACCGCTTTCGAGATAGGCCCTGAGCGCCAGCACCACGACGAAGGCGGTCATGCCGAAGCTGATCACGATCGCGGTCAGCACCAGGGCCTGCGGCAGCGGATCGGTGTATTCGGCGACGTCCTTGCCGTAGATCGGCGGGCGGTTGACCGTCAGCCGGCCCATCGCGAACAGGAAGACATTGATCGCATAGGACAGCATCGCGATGCCGAGCACGACCGGGAAGGTCCGCGTGCGCAGGGTAAGATAGACCCCCGCCGCGGTCAGCACGCCGATCCCGCTGGCGACGAGGAATTCGATGCTGAGGGAGAGGATCATGCGTGCTCTCCCTTTGGCCGGGAGGGGTCGATGTCCATCGGGTGCTCGGTAGGTTCGAGCTTTTCCGCGCGCTGCGCCGCGCCCGACAGCTGGGCAAGCGCGAGCATCACCGCGCCCACGACCGTCAGCGCCACGCCGATGTCGAACAGGAGCGCGGTGGCAAGCTCGACCTCGCCGACCAGCGGGAGCTGGAAATAGTCGAAGGCGGAGGTGAGGAAGGGCTTGCCGAACACGAGCGAGCCGAGCCCCGTCGCCGCCGCGATCAGCACGCCCCACGAAATCAGCGCATGGCGTTCGGTCCGGCGGCGATCCTCGGCCCACTCGAAGCCGGACGCCATGTACTGGATGAGCAGCGCGATCGAGAACACCAGCCCCCCGATGAAGCCCCCGCCCGGCAGGTTGTGCCCGCGCAGGAAGATGTAGAGCGCGACGACCAGCGCAAGCGGCAGGATCAGTCGCCCGGCCACGACCAGCATCATCGGGTGGCGTTCGGGCGAACGGACCTGGTCGGGAATCCAGGCGAGCAGCCGCTGGCCGGATTCGCCGCGAACGGCGGTCTTGAGCAGCGCATAGATCCCGATCGCCGCGATCCCCAGCACGATGATCTCGCCGAAGGTGTCGAAGCCGCGGAAATCGACCAGGATGACGTTGACGACATTGGTCCCGCCCCCGCCGGGCTTCGACTGCGCCCAGTGGTAGGACGAGATCGGATCGTTCGCAGGCCGGGTCATGACTTCATAGGCAAGCCACGCCACGCCCGCTCCGACCATGCCCGCCAGCGTCCCGTCGCGCACGCGGCGCGGAAGGGAACTGATCGAACGCGGGGCCTTGGGCAGCAGGTTGAGAGCGAGCAGCAGCAGCAGGATCGTCACCACCTCGACCGAAATCTGCGTCAGCGCGAGGTCGGGGGCGGAGAGGTAGACAAAGGCGAGGCCGACGACGAGCCCGACGATGCTGATGTAGATAAGCGAGAGGAAGCGGCGCGTCTCGGACAGGACCACCGCCACCGCGCCCGCGACCAGGATCGCCCAGGCGATCACCGCGACCGGCGAGGCCGGGAGCGTCGCGCGCGTGCCGGCGGCGTGCTCGCCCGCGCCCATCCCCTCGATCCCGAGCGCCAGCGCGGCGAGGAAGAAGACGAACAGGGTCCGCGTCAGCGATCCCGTGTGGATGCCGTCGGTGACGAACCGGCTGGCGCCCACCAGCCGTTCGATCCCGGTGTCGAACAGCCGCTTGGCGACGGGGAGGGGAAGGCCGCGCCAGACCCGCTCGGCCGGGCCGTGCCGCCACAGCAGCACCGCGCCGCCCGCGACGGCGAAGACGCTCATCAGGAGCGCGAGCGTGAAGCCGTGCCAGAGGCTGAGATAGTAGTAGGGCAGGTTCTCGTCCTGCACGACGGCGCGCGAAACGCTTTCGACGAGGCTTCCGGCGAAGGTCGTTGGGAACAGGCCGATCAGCGCCACCAGCGCGACCAGCACCGCGGGCGGACCCCACAGCCCGATGCCGGGATCGTGCGGGGACCTGGGATAGTCTTCGCGCCGCGGCCCGAAATAGACGCCGTGGACATAGCGCAGGGAATAGGCCGCCGACAGCAGCGAGCCCAGCGTCACCGCGACGGGCAGCAGCCACGGTATCCCGGCCCAGGCGGTGTGCGTCGCCTCCTCCAGCATCATCTCCTTGGAAATGAAACCGTTGAGCGGGGGTATGCCCGCCATCGAAAGCCCCGCGATCGTGCCCGAAACGCCCGCGATCGGCATCAGGCCGATGAGCCCGCCGAGCCGTTTCAGGTCGCGCGTGCCCGCATCGTGATCGACGATCCCCGCGTTCATGAACAAGGCCGCCTTGAAGGTCGCATGGTTGACGATGTGGAACACCGCGACCACCGCCGCCATTTTGGTGCCGAAGCCCAGGAGCATCGTGAGCAGGCCAAGGTGGCTGACCGTCGAATAGGCGAGCAGGCCCTTGAGGTCGTCCTTGAACAGCGCGATCGCCGCCGCGACCACCATCGTCACCACCCCCGTCGTCGCGACGAGGTAGAACCACAGGTCCGTCCCCGCGAGCACCGGCCACAGCCGCGCCATCAGGAACACGCCCGCCTTCACCATGGTTGCGCTGTGGAGATAGGCCGAGACCGGCGTCGGGGCGGCCATCGCGTGGGGCAGCCAGAAATGGAACGGGAACTGCGCCGACTTGGTGAAACATCCGAGCAGGATCAGCACCAGCGCCACGGGATAGAGCGGCGAGGCCTGCACCGCCTCGCGCTGGCCGAGGATCGCGGTGAGGTCGTAGGTCCCCGCGATCGTGCCGAGCAGGACCATCCCCCCGATCAGCACGAGCCCCCCGCCGCCCGTCACCGCGAGCGCCATGCGCGCGCCCTGCCGGCCTTCGGCCTTGTGCCCCCAGAACCCGATCAGGAGGAAGGAGGAGAGGCTGGTCATCTCCCAGAAGACGAGCATGAACAGGATGTTGTCCGACAGGACGATGCCCAGCATCGCCCCCTGGAACAGCATCAGGAAGGCAAAGAACCGGCCCGAATCCTCCCGGTCCGAAAGGTAGAAGCTGGCATAGGCGATCACCAGCACGCCGATCCCGAGGATGAGCCCGGCAAAGAGCAGGCCGAGCGGGTCGAGGAAGAAGCTCGCATCGAGCCCGAGCGCGGGGATCCAGCGGTAACGCTCGGCGATCACCTCGCCGCCGAGCACGCCGGGCGCACGCAGCAGCACCAGCGCGAGCGCCAGCGCCGCGAAGCCACCCGCGATCGCCCCGTTCACCCGGCGTGACGCCCCGCCCCCCGTCGCACCCCCCGCGAGCGCAACCCCGAGCGCGCCGAGAAAGGGGAGGAGGGCAATCGTCAGCAGGTCCAAGATGACGCTCCGGGTGTCGGGTCGGTTGCTTCGGGTGACGGGCGACGGGAAGAGCGTGGGCGCGCCTCCGCCGGGTGGTCCTTCGCGCATCGCATCTGCCGCGTCAAAGTCAAATTCCGCTTTCCCCGGCCTGGTCCCGGCTCCGGCCGGCGGCGTCAGGCGGGAATAATGCAACGCGCACTTGCAGGGTTCCGGCCGCCTCGCGCAATTCGTGTCAAGTCGAAAGGCCCGAATCACCCAACCTGTTGCAAGCACGGGATTGCGGCGGTAAGTTAACCTAAGTTGGGGAGGGTCGCCTTGACGTTGGATGAGCTGGGTTTCTGGCAGGTGCTGGCGTTGCTCCAGCACGAGTTGCTGCTGTTCGCCGCGGTGTTTTTCCTGATCGGTGCGCTCGACGACATTGCGGTCGATGCGCTCTGGCTCCGGCTCAAGCTGCGCGGTCGGGCGACGACGCCGCGGCTCGATCGGGACGATCTGCGCGCGCGCCGGCTGCACGGGCGGGCGGCGGTGTTCATCCCGGCCTGGTCCGAAGCCACGGTGATCCGCGAAACGCTCGCCCACCTCCTCGCCGCCTGGCCGCAGGCGGACCTGCGGGTCTATCTCGGGTGCTACCCCAACGACCCGGCGACCATGGCCGCCGCGATGCGGGCCGCGCCCGGCGACGACCGGCTGCGGATCGTGCTCCACGAACGCGAAGGCCCCTCGACCAAGGCCGATTGCCTCAACCGCCTGTATCGCGCGCTGTGTGCGGACGAACAGCGCCTGGGCGAAAGCTTCGCCATGATCGTCTTTCACGATGCCGAGGACATGGTCGATCCCGCCGCGCTCGGCCTGCTCGACCTCGCGATCGCGCGGGGCGCGGATTGCGCGCAATTGCCGGTCGAACCGCTGGTCCAGCGCGAGGGCGGGTTCCTCGCCCGCCATCTCGGCAGCCACTACTGCGAGGAATTCGCCGAATCCCACGGCAAGGCGATGGTGGTGCGCGACGCGATCGGGGCGGCGCTGCCCGCGGCCGGGGTCGGCTGCGCGGTGTCGCGCGACGCGCTCGAGCGGCTGTGCGAACGCCGCGCCGGGAGCGGGCAGGAGGCGGCGCCCTTCAACGCGGATTCGCTGACCGAGGATTACGAGCTCGGCCTCGGCATCGCCGAATGCGGCGGGGACTGCCGCTTCGTGCGGGCGCGCGGCGAGGACGGGCGGCTGATCGCGACGCGCGCGCTGTTTCCCGCCCGGCTCGACCATGTCGTGCGCCAGAAGACGCGCTGGATTCACGGCATCGCGCTGCAGGGCTGGGACCGGATCGGCTGGACCGACCGCTGGCTCGAGATCTGGATGCGCGGCCGCGACCGCCGCGGTCCGCTCACCGCGCTGGTGCTGGCGCTCGGCTATGCCCTGCTCGCGCTGACCGGCGTGCTGTGGACCGCGCAGGCGTTGGGGCTTGCCGGGCCGCTGACCCTTACGCCTCTACTCGAGGCGCTGCTGATCGCCAATCTCGCGACCTTCGCCTGGCGCGGCGCGTGGCGCTTCGCCTTCACCGCGCGGGCCTACGGGGCGGGCGAGGGGCTGCGCGCGGTGCTGCGGATTCCGCTCGCCAATGCGGTCGCGATCATCGCCGGCCGGCGGGCGGTCACCGCCTATGCGCGGACCCTCGCCGGGCGCGCGATCGAATGGGACAAGACGCCCCATGCCGCCCACCCGGCGTTCTATCCCGGCGTGCGCACCCCGGGACGGCCGCCTCATTTCACCGCGACCCGCAGCCCGCGCCGGATGCCGAACCCGCGCGCGCGGCAGGCGGGCGGGGATGCGTCGGGGCTGGCCGCCTCGTGACGGGCGCGCCTTTCGCAGGGGAGGCGCGGCGCCCGCGCCGGCGCGGGCGCCCGCTCGCGGTGCTGACCGGGTTGCTGGCGGTGTGGGTGGCGGGCCGCGCGGCGGTGTGGGAAAGTCCGCTTGCCGTGCCCGGCGCGCCGCCGTCCGCCGTGCTGGCCGAACGCGGCGCGACCGGAGCAGCCTTGGTTTCGGCGGACATCGCGTCCCCCGAGCGCACACCGCAGCCCGCCGCGGCCGGGCCGACCGCGCCGCCGCCGACCGCGCTCGCCGCGCGCGCCGGCAAGGCTCGCGCGAGGTCGATTTTCGGGCGGGACGCGAGGGGAGGGGGCGCGCCCTCCGATGCCGCGCCCGCCGCGGCCCACCGCGAACTCTTCGCCGCACCGGTGCGGGCGGGTTCCACCGGCAATCCGCCACCTTTCGCGCCGCCCTCCGCCGTGCCGGGCCGCGCCGACGAACCGGCGGCGGCGCACCTCACCGAAGCGCGCCCGGTGCGCGCTGATCGCTGGTCGCTCGATGCCTGGGCGTTCTGGCGCGAGGGGTCGGACGCCGCGCCGATCTCGCAGGGGCGCGTGCCGATCTACGGCGCGAGCCAGCTCGGCGCGAACCTGCAATGGCGCGCGCGCCCGTCCTCGCCGCACGATCCGCGGGCCTATGCCCGGGCCTATCGCGCGCTCGTGCGCCGGGGCGAAAGCGAGCTTGCGCTCGGGGTCTCGGCCCGGCCGCTGCCGCGCCTGCCGGTGCGCGCCGCGGGCGAAGTCCGAGTCACCGACGGGCCCTTCGCGACCGAATTGCGCCCGGCCGCCTTCGCCGTGACCGAATTCGCGCCGCTGCGCCTGCCGTTCGACCTCACGCTTGAGGCCTATGCCCAGGGCGGCTATGTCGGCGGGGAGGCGGCGACCGCCTTTGCCGATGGGCAGGCGGTGCTGGCCGCTGAGGTCGCCGCGTTCGATTCCGCGCTTTTCGGGCGCTCGCGCCTCAGCCTCGGGGCAGGCGCCTGGGGCGGCGCGCAGGAGGGGGCGAGCCGGGTCGATGTCGGCCCGACCATGCAGCTCGACGTGCGGGTCGGCGAGGTGCCCGCGCGCCTTTCGGTCGGGTGGCGCGAACGCGTCGGCGGCGATGCCGCGCCCGCTTCGGGGGTCGCCGCGACGCTTTCGACCCGGTTCTGACGCGCACCCGCCCGGACGACACCGAAACGGCGCAATCCCTGCCGCTCCCGGCATCTTTCAACCGTCTTCCCGCTGGGCTAGGGCGAAGCGCATGGACGTCTACCTGCCCATCGCGAATCTTTCGGTGAACGGTCTTTTCATCGTGCTGCTGGGCGGGCTGACGGGCATCCTTTCGGGCCTGTTCGGGGTCGGTGGCGGGTTCCTGACGACGCCGCTCCTGATCTTCTATGGCATCCCGCCCACGGTCGCGGCGGCATCGGCGGCGACGCAGGTGACGGGGGCGAGCGTGTCGGGCGTGCTTGCCCACGGAAAGCGGGGCGGGGTCGATTACCGGATGGGCGCGGTGATGGTCGGCGGCGGGGTGATCGGCGCGCTGATCGGGGCGCTGCTGTTCCGCCTGCTGCAGGCGCTGGGGCAGATCGACGTGGTCATCAACATGCTCTACGTCCTCATGCTGGGCACGATCGGCTGGCTGATGATGCGCGAGGCGATCTCCGCGCTGCGGCCGGGCAGGAACGCGGCCGATACCCAGCCGAGGAAGCGCCGCCATCACCCGCTCGTCGCGGGGCTGCCGTTCCGCTGGCGCTTCTATGCCTCCGGTCTCTACATCTCCCCCCTCGCGCCGTTGATCCTGGGCATGCTGGTCGGCATCCTGACCATGCTGATGGGCGTCGGCGGGGGGTTCATGCTGGTCCCCGCGATGCTCTACATCCTGGGCATGAGCGGGAATGTCGTGGTCGGCACCTCGCTGTTCCAGATCCTGTTCGTGACCATGGTGACCACCATGACCCATGCGCTGACGACCAAGGCGGTCGACATCGTGCTCGCGGGGCTCCTGCTCGTCGGCTCGGTCATGGGCGCGCAGTTCGGGACCCAGATCGCGATGAAGGCGCGCCCCGAATTGCTGCGGCTGGTGCTGGCGGGGATCGTGCTCTTCATCGCGCTCAGGATGCTCTACGGCCTTGGCGTGCAGCCCGACGAGATCTACACGGTCGACCCGCTGTGAGGCGATCATCGGCGGCCCTCCTGCTCGCGCTCGCAGCGCCGTTCCTGATGGGCCAGCGCGAACCGGTGCTGGTGCCCGAGGTGAGCCAGTCGCGGATCGAGGTGAGGCAGGGTTTCACCGGCGCGAACCTGCTGCTCTATGGCGCGATCATCGACCCCGAGGGACCCGGCACCGGCACGGGCTACGACATCGTCGTCGTGCTCAAGGGGCCGACCGAACCGCTCCGCATCCGCGAGAAGGAGCGGATCGCGGGCATATGGATGAACGCGGGCTCGACCGATTTCCGCTCCGCTCCGTCCTTCTTCGCGGTCGCCTCCTCGCGGCCCGTGGAGGAGATCGTCGATCCGCTCACCGCCGCGATCTACGAACTCGGCACGGATTTCATCCAGCTTTCCCCCACGGGCGAGATCGATCCCGAGGAACAGCGCCGCTTCGCCCGCGGCTTGGTCGAGATGCGGCGGCGCGACGGGCTTTACAAGCAGGACCCGGACGGGGTCCGCATCAGCGAGGGCGTGCTCTACCAGGCCCGCATCGCGCTGCCGTCCAACGTCACCACCGGGCAATACACCGCCGAAACCTTCGCCATCGCGGGCGGGCGCGTGCTGGCCTCGGCGACCGCGGAGATCACGGTCGTCAAGGCCGGGCTCGAAGGCCGGGTGGTGGCCGCGGCTGAGCGCTGGTCGCTGCTCTACGGACTGGGCGCGATCGTGCTGTCGGTGGCGATGGGCTGGATCGCGGGCCGGCTCTTCTCGCGCACCTGAACACGGCCCGCCGCGCGGCCTGGCGGGCCTTCGTTGACGCGTTCTTAACCCCGATCCCCTTAACGCTGGGCGCGCCGGCGGCTGGCCGGCAGGGCCTGGCAGCGCCGGGTCGTCGCACACAGCAAGGGGCAGGGACACGCCGTCATGGCAGACATGGGCAAGCACGATTTCGAGCGCTTCACGGGGACGCAGCCGCTCGGGTCGGGCGGCGCGGGGGACGCGGGGGACGCGCCCGATCACCACGGCGAGGACGATGGCTTCGACAACGCCACTGCCCCGATCGGCGTCGTGCTCGAGATTTCCGGCTCCGGCTCGCAGATCGCCTTCGATCTCCAGCGCATCAACGAATGCATGGAGGACGATGATCCTTCCGTCGCGCTTGCCGGGCAGGTCGGCAGCCAGGTCAAGATCCGCGTCGGCGACGCCTGGCTGCTCGCCAGCGTGCGCGACCAGCGCAAGGACCGCCGCACCGAAGGCGGCATCATCGCCCATATCGACTTCCTCGGCGAAGGTTCGGAGGAACGGCTGACGGGCCGCATCCACGGCTTCAAGCGCGGCGTCACGCGCTATCCGATCCCGGGCGCGATGGTCTATCCCGCGACCACCCGCGACCTCGAACAGATCTACGCCAGCGACGGGCGCGCCAACATCACGATCGGCAAGGTCTTCCCGACCCGCGACATCCGCGCCGGGCTCTACATCGACGCGATGCTGGGCAAGCATTTCGCCCTGCTCGGTTCGACCGGCACCGGCAAGTCGACCAGCGCCGCGCTCATCCTCCACCGCATCTGCGAGGCCGCGCCCGAAGGTCACATCGTGATGATCGACCCGCACGGCGAATATTCCGCCGCCTTCCGCACGACGGGCCAGATCCTCGACGTGTCCAACCTGCAGATGCCCTACTGGCTGATGAACTTCGAGGAACATTGCGAGGTCCTGCTCACCAGCGACGGCAACGAACGCCAGGTCGACATGGACATCCTCGCCAAGTGCCTGCTGGGCGCGCGTTCGAAGAACCGGCTGGCCGAGACGATGGGCAAGATCACGGTCGACTCGCCGATTCCCTATCTCCTCTCCGACCTTTCCAACATCCTCCAGGACGAGATGGGCCGGCTCGACAAGGCGACCTCCTCCGCACCCTACATGCGGATCAAGGGCAAGCTCGAGGAGCTGAAGGGCGATCCGCGCTACCAGTTCATGTTCTCCGGGATGCTGGTCGGCGACACGATGACGCAGTTCATCTCCAAGGTCTTCCGGATGCCGGGCGAGGGCAAGCCGATCTCGATCATCGACGTGTCGGGCGTGCCGTCGGACATCACCTCGACCGTGGTCGCCGTCCTTTCCCGCCTCGTCTTCGACTTCGCGATCTGGGGGCGGGAGGAGAAGACCCGCCCGATCCTGCTCGTGTGCGAGGAAGCCCACCGCTACGTGCCGTCCGAAAAGCACGCCGACGGCTCCTCGGTCGCCAAGATCCTCGGCCGCATCGCCAAGGAAGGGCGCAAATACGGCATCAGCCTCGGCCTCATCACCCAGCGCCCGTCCGACCTCGCCGAAGGCGTGCTGTCGCAGTGCGGCACGATCATCTCGATGCGCCTCAACAACGACCGCGACCAGGCCTTCGTCAAGGCCGCCATGCCCGAAGGCGCGCGCGGCTTCCTCGATTCGATCCCCGCGCTGCGCAACCGCGAATGCATCATCTGCGGCGAGGGCGTGGCGATCCCGATCCGCGTGACCTTCGACACCCTCGAAGAACACAAGCGCCCGGCTTCGGAAGACCCCAGCTTCGTCGACCTGTGGAGCAGGAGCGGCGGCGAGGAGGAACTCGTCCAGCGCGTCGTGCTGCGGTGGAGAAGTCAGGGGTAATTCGCTCTCCTTTCCAATTTCTCTTCGTGAGTCCCTGCGCAGGCAGGGACCTCAGGCGTCCTGCTGCAACCTCACGAGGTCCCAGCCTGCGCTGGGATTCACGCTTGATCGGACTCCGAGCCCAGGCTGGGTTTCGCGTCCCTCCTCACGTCCCCCGCGTATCCCCGTAGAGGTGGATATGCATCCGGTCGCTCATCCGGAACCCGTGTTCCAGGCACAGGGGGGCGAGCCATTCCTGCCGCGCGCGCAGCGTGGCGCTGTCGGTCCCTTCGGCCATCAGGAAGACGTGGCCGGGCCGGAAGCGGTAGCGCCGGTGGAGCGCCAGCACCTCCTCGACATCGCCGGGCGAGGCGATCACGAACTTGAAGAAGGCGCGCGGGTCGGTCGCGTAATCGTCGAGCCGTTCGGGGATCAGGGCTAGGTCCGCGGGGTTGCCGCTGTGCGAAAGTTTGGGGCTGACATTGTACTGGTCGACCCGCACGTCGAGCCGGGGCGGGGCCTTGACCGTCCCGTTGGTCTCGATCTCCACCGCCATGTCGGGCAGGTGTTCGAGCATCTCGGCGAGCCTGCCCCCCTGCAGCAGCGGCTCCCCCCCGGTGATGACGAGCCGGTCCTGTCCCAGCGCCGCGATCCGCTCGGCGGTTTCGGCAGGCGAGAGCGTCACCTGGTTCGCCTTGCGGTCGAACACGGCCTCGTCCCGGTGCGGCCGGTTGTCGCCCGTAAAGCGCCAGGTGTAGGCCGTGTCGCACCAGGTGCAGGCGAGGTTGCAGCGCGACAGCCGCACGAAGGCGACCGGCACGCCCATGCTCGGCCCTTCGCCCTGGAGCGAGGCGAAGATCTCCGGACCGCCCGCATCGTCGGTGGCGAGGACGAGGCTCAAGCGGACACCCCATGAAAAGTTGACAAAGGTGACACCCTGTAAACTTTTCGAGCACCCGCAAAAATTCGTAAGAACAGATACTTGCCTGCGAAAATCGCAAGCGGACGGACACCGGGCGCGGGGCGGAAAGCGGGATCGGCACGAAGGCTCATGCGCCGCCTATGGCACGAAACGCGCTCGTAGGAAATTTGCGGAAGCCGCGGAGGCGCGAGGGAGGGCGGCTTTCGGCAGGCATTTTTGCGGAAGCGGACTTTTTGGAAGCGACCCCGTTGCCGTCAAACCCCTTCGTCGCCCCGTGCTTGACACGGGGCTTGGCTATTTTTCTTCTTCGTCGATCGCGAACCATCGGCCGCAAAGATCGTGCCAGTCCGGGTTGTCCGCCTCGATCAGGGCGAACTTCCATTCCCGCTTCCATTTCTTGACGAGCTTTTCGCGCGCGATGGCGCGTTCGATGTCCTCGTGCCGCTCGGCATAGACAAGCCGGGTCTTGGCGAAGTCGCGGACATGCTCGGAACCCCGGCCTTCGCGGTGCTGCCAAACCCGCTGCGGCAAATCGGATGTCACGCCCACATACATGCCGCCGCGAAAGCGGTTCGCCATGATGTAGAGCCAGCCACCCTTTCGCATCGACCCAGCCAAAGAGAAGCCAAGCCCCGTGTCAAGCACGGGGCGACGGGAAAGGGTGAATGGCAGCTAACCACCCAATCCCGGCCATGGCAGGGCAGGCCGTTTGCGCCTGCAAGCGGACGTGCCGCACCGCCTGATCCTTGCGCGCGGGACCTAGCCCAAGCGCGCCAGCGCCGCCTCCAGCCGTTCGATTTCGGCCGTGTGGTGGGCGTGGTCCTCGCGGGCCTTTTCGACCGCCTCGGGCTTGGCCTTCTCGACGAAGGCGGGGTTGGAGAGCCGGCCTTCGAGCGATTTCGCCTCCTTGCGGCTCGCCTCCAGGGCCTTCGCCAGCCGGGTCTTTTCCGCGTCGATGTCGATGATCCCCTCGAGCGGGATGACGAAGACGTCGGCCCCTTCCGATCCTGCCTGCGCGGTCACCTGCATCGCGGGGCCCTGCGGAGCCTCGCCCACGGTCACCGGGGTGAGCCGCGCGAGGCGCTCGATCGCGGCGCTGGAGCGTTCGATCGTGCTCGCGGCAAGGTCCGAAGGCGATGGGACGAAGGCAGCCAGCTTTGCCCCGGGCGCAATGCCGAGCTCGTTCTTGGCCGAGCGGACGTTCGTGGTGAGGTCGATCACCCAGTCGATCGCGTCGGTCGCGGCCTTGCTCACCTCGGCCTCGGGCTCGGGCCATTTCGCCACGATCAGTTCGTAGGGGCGCTTCCCGCCCGAGATTTCGGCCTGCGAATGCCACAGCTCCTCGGTGATGAAGGGCATGAAGGGGTGCAGCATGACGAGGATCTGGTCGAGCGCCCAGCCGGCGACGGCGCGCGTTTCGACCGCGGGCATGGCGTCCGGGTCGCCCGCGAAAACCGGCTTGATGAGTTCGAGATACCAGTCGCAGAACTTGCTCCACGTGAACTGGTAGATCGCGTTCGCCGCCGCGTCGAAGCGCAGGTCCGCCATCGCCTTTTCGATGGCGCGGGCGGTCTCGGCGACCTCTCCGATGATCCACTGGTTCGCGGCGAGGCGCGCGGTCGGGGCCTTGATCGCGGAGGACGCGCCGATCCCGTTCGACTGGCAGAACCGCGCCGCGTTCCACAGCTTCGTGGCGAAGTTGCGGTATCCCTCGACCCGCCTTTCATCCATCTTGATGTCGCGGCCCTGGCTTTCCATCGCCGCCATGAAGAAGCGCAGCGCATCCGCGCCGTACCGGTCGATGAGGCCGAGCGGATCGACGACATTGCCCTTGGACTTCGACATCTTCTGCCCGTCGGGCGCGCGCACCAGCCCGTGGAGGTAGAGCCGCGGCCACGGGGCGGCCCCCATGTTGTAGTTCCCCATCATCATCATCCGCGCATCCCAGAAGAACAGGATGTCGAAGCCCGAGACGAGCAGCGAATTGGGGAAGTGCTTGGCGAGCAGCGCGCTTTCCTCCGGCCAGCCGAGCGTGGCGAAGGGCCACAAGGCGGAAGAGAACCAGGTGTCGAGCACGTCGTCGTCCTGCTGGATCGCGACGCCTTCGCCGGCCATGGCCTGCGCCTCTTCGCGGGTCTCCGCGACGAACACCTCGCCATCGAGACTGAACCACGCCGGGATGCGGTGGCCCCACCACAACTGGCGCGAGACGCACCACGGCTGGATGTTCTCCATCCAGTTGAAGAAGGTCTTCTCCCACGAAGCGGGCACGATCTCGACCTCGCCCGAACGGACCTGCGCGATCGGCCTTTCGGCGAGTTTCGCCGCGTCGACATACCATTGATCGGTCAGCCACGGCTCGATCACCACGCCCCCGCGGTCGCCGAAGGGGGTCGCGATCTGGCGCGGCTCGGCGTCCATCTCGACCTCCTCGCCCTGCTTCGTCCTGGCCTTGTGCGGGATGAGACAGCCCAGTTCCTTCATCCGTTCGACCACGAGTTCGCGGGCGCCCTTGGCCTCGCCCAGGACCTTGTCCGAACGGAAGCGGTGGAGGCCGATGAATTCGTCGGGGATGAGGCCATCGGCGGTCTGGACCACGTTCGCCTCGGCATCGAACATGTTGAGCATGTCGGCAGGCGCGATCCCGGCGCGTTTTCCCACCTCGAAATCGTTGAAGTCGTGGCCCGGCGTGATCTTGACCGCGCCGCTGCCCAGTTCCGGATCGGCATGCTCGTCCGCGACGATGGGGACGCGCCGCCCGGTGATCGGCAGGATCACGTGCTTGCCGACGACGCTCCTGTAGCGCTCGTCATCAGGGTGGACCGCGACCGCCATGTCGGCGAGCATCGTCTCGGGCCGGGTGGTGGCGACCTCGATGAAATCGCGCCCGTCATCGAGCGTCACGGCGTTTCCGTTTTCATCCGGGGCGAGCGGGTAGCGGAAATGCCAGAAATTGCCCGCGATCACCTTCTGCTCGACCTCGAGATCGCTGATCGCGGTCCTGAGCTTGGGATCCCAGTTTACCAGCCGCTTGTCGCGGTAGATGAGGCCGTCGCGGTAGAGATCGACGAAGGTTTTCGTGACGGCGCGCGTGAAATGCGGGTCCATCGTGAACTGTTCGCGGCTCCAGTCCATCGAACAGCCCAGGCGCCGCAGCTGGCCGGTGATCGTGCCGCCGCTCTCCTCCTTCCACTGCCACACCTTCTCGACGAATTCCTCGCGGGTGTAGTTGGTGCGCCTGTCGCCCCGCGCCTCGAGCTGGCGTTCGACCACCATCTGCGTCGCGATCCCCGCGTGGTCGGTCCCCACGACCCACAGCGCGTCCTTGCCCCGCAGGCGCTCGTAGCGGATCACCACGTCCTGCAGCGTGTTGTCGAGCGCGTGGCCGATGTGCAGCGAGCCGGTCACGTTGGGCGGCGGGTTGACGATGGTGAAGGGCTCGGCGTCCGGGCGTGCGGGGCGAAAGCAGCCGTGCGTTTCCCAGTGTTCGTACCAGCGCGCCTCGATCTCGGCGGGGTTGAAGGTGGTCGGTAGGGTCATGGTTTCCCGTGTCGTTGCCCGGACCGTGCCCCGTCCGGTGGTGCGAAATGTCCCGACCCCATGCCAAAGCCCCTGTTGGGGCGCAACACGTCTCGGCCCGGCAGCCTCTCCGGCGCTTCGCCGCCAGGGGTGTTGCGGAGCGCCCGCTTTGGCCGCATAGGCTGGGCAGATGGTGGACGCAGCGCATTACGAGCTCCGGGACGGCGGGGAAGGCGGCCTCCGGCTGGCGCTTTCGGGGCCGCTGCTGGTGTCGACCATGGGCCCGCTCGAGCCTGCATTGCGGCGGCTGTCGGACGACATCGCGGTGATCGACCTGTCGGGCGTGAGCGAGATCGACACGGTCGGCGCCTGGGTGGCCTGCCGCCTCGCGGCGCAGCATTCCGCCCGGATCGAGGGCGAGAGCGAGGGCGCGCGCCACCTTCTCGACGCGGTCGAGGGAATGCGGGGCGAGCCGGTCGAGCAGCACCGCGTGCCGGTGTGGGAACGCGTGCCGGTCGCGACCGGCGAAAAGGTCTATGCCGCGCGTTCGGGCGTCTACGGCGTGGTCGGCTTCTTCGGGCAGGTCCTGATCGCCTTCTTCGGCCTGCTGCTGCGACCCTCGCGCTTTCCCCTGCGCGCGCTGGTGCGGCAGATGGAACTGGTCGGCGTCGCCGCGCTTCCGATCATCGGGCTGATGAGCTTTCTCATCGGGGTCGTCATCGCCCAGCAGGGCGCGGTGCAGCTCGAACAGTTCGGGGCCGAATCGCTCACCATAAACCTCGTCGGGCGGATCACCATGCGCGAGCTCGGCGTGCTGATGACCGCGATCATGGTGGCCGGCCGATCAGGCAGCGCCTTTGCCGCGCAGCTCGGCACGATGAAGCTGACCGAGGAGATCGACGCGATGCGGACCATCGGCATCTCGCCGATCGAGGCGCTGGTCCTGCCGCGCATCATGGCGGCTACCTTCATGATGATCCTGCTCGGCTTCTACGCCTCGATCGTCGCGATCGTCGGCGGGGCGGCGGTGGGCCAGTTCGCGCTCGGCATTCCCTTCTTCACCTTCCTCGAACGGATTCAGGAGGTCGTGCCCGCGCACGATTTGTGGGTAAGCCTGATCAAGGCACCGGTGTTCGGCCTGATCGTCGCGCTGGCCGGGTGCTATCACGGGCTGCAGGTGCGCGGCAATTCGGAGGAAGTCGGCGCGCGCACCACGATGGCGGTGGTTTCGGCGATCTTCGCGGTGATCGTGCTCGACGCCTTTTTCGCGGTGTTCTTCACCGAGATCGGGTGGGGCTGAACGTGGCGGGCAGGCAGGACAAGGGCCACGCGCGCCATTCGGACAAGCCGCCGATCGTGGTCGAGGGGCTGGTCAACCGCTTCGGCGACTTCACCGTCCACGACGGGCTCGACCTCACCATCCGGCCGGGCGAGATCCTGGGCGTGGTCGGGGGATCGGGTTCGGGCAAGTCGGTGCTGATGCGCTCGATCATCGGGCTGCAGGTGCCGACCGAGGGCCGGATCGAGGTGCTCGGCCACACCATCACCGGGATCGATCCCGACACCAATTTCGGCGTGCGTTCGCGCTGGGGCGTTCTGTTCCAGGGCGGCGCCCTGTTCTCGACGCTCACCGTGGGGGAGAATGTCGAGGCGCCGCTCAAGCAGTTCTACCCCGACCTCTCGGACGAGCTGAGGCGGGAAATCTCGCGCTACAAGGTGCTGCTTTCCGGGCTGCCGGAAGAGGCGGTCAACAAGTATCCGAGCGAGCTTTCGGGCGGCATGAAGAAGCGCGCCGGGCTCGCCCGTGCGCTGGCGCTCGATCCCGAATTGCTGTTCCTCGACGAGCCGACCGCCGGGCTCGACCCGATCGGCGCGGCCAAGTTCGACCGGCTGACCGTGGAGCTGCGCGACACGCTGGGGCTGACGGTGTTTCTCATCACCCACGATCTCGACACGCTCTACGAGGCCTGCGACCGGGTGGCGGTGATCGCGGAGAAGAGGATCATCGCGGTCGGCACCATTCCCGAACTGGTCGAAACGGGCCATCCGTGGATCGAGGAATATTTCAACGGCCCGCGCGGGCGCGCGGCGCAGGGCGCGCATCGGCGCAACACCGACGCGGCGGGAGGATAGGCGAATGCAGGCAATGCGAGAGTGCGGGCATGGACAAGCCCCCGTCGCCCCGTCCATAGGGGCGCGCATGGAAGCGGGCTGCTAGATGGAAACGCGGGCGAACCACCTCTGGGTCGGTGCGGTCACGCTGCTGCTGCTCGCGGCGCTGGCGGCCTTCATCGTCTGGCTCACCCGCGCGGGCGAGGGCAGCCAGAAGGAATACGACATCTTCTACGGCCAGACCGTCTCGGGCCTCGCGCGGGGCAGCCAGGTCTCCTATGCCGGCGTGCCCGTGGGGCAGGTTTCGAACATCTCCCTGTCGAAGGACGATCCCGAATTCGTGCGCGTGCGGATCCGGGTGCAGGAGGACGTGTCGATCCTGCTCGGGACCACGGCGACGATCCAGTCGAGCTTCACCGGGGTTTCCTCGATCCTGCTCGACGGCGCGCGCAAGAACGCGCCGCCGATCACCTGCGAGACCACCGCCTGCCCCGAAGGCAGGCCGGTCATCCCGCCCAAGGACGGGGGCATCAACGCGCTGCTCAATTCGGCGCCCGTGCTGCTCGAACGGCTCGCGACCCTGACGGAGAACCTCAACCTCCTGCTGGGTCCGGAAAACCAGCGGGAGATCACCAACATCCTCTACAACACCGACCGGCTGACCGCGGGGCTGGCCGATGCGACGCCGGAACTGAAGGCCAATCTCGAGGAATTCCGCGTCTCGATCCAGGAATTCAACGAGACGATGCGCGCGATCGAGGAGCTTGCCCGCTCGACCGACCGAATGGTGCAGGACGAGGGCGGCTCGCTCGCCGACGAATTGCGCGTCACGCTGGATTCCGCGTCCAAGGCGGCGGACGCGCTCGCGGTCACGCTGGAGGAAGTGCGCCCGGCAACCCGGCAATTGCGCGAGGGCACGCTGCCGGCGGCCGAGGCGACCCTGCAGGACCTGCGCTCGACCAGCCGATCCCTGCGAACGATTTCGGAAAAGCTCGAAAGCGAAGGGCTCGGCTCGCTGGTCGACGGGCGCACCCTGCCGGATTACGAGGACTAGAGCGCGATGCTGCGACCCCTTTCCCCCGCCCGCCCCCCGCTGCTCGCCGCTGCCGCCGCGGCGCTCGTGCTCGCGCTGGCGGGCTGCGTCAGCCTTGGCGGGGGTGAACCGCCCGAAAGCCTGCTCACCCTCCATTCGACCGCCAGCGCGCCCGAAGGCGCGGGCGCGCGCGCCGGGGCCGGGGCGGGCGCGGGAGCGATCCTGGTGATGACGCCCGAGGCCCCGGCAAAGCTCGACGTGCTGCGCGTGCCGGTGGCGGTCAGCGAGACCGAGATCGCCTACCTCAGGGAAGCCTACTGGGTCGAAAAGCCTGCCCGCCTGTTTCGCCGCCTGCTGGGCGAGACGCTGCGGACCCGGACCGACGCGCTGGTGATCGACAGCGACGACACCCCGACCGAACCGCGCGTGAAGCTGAGGGGCACGCTGATCGACATGGGCTACGACGCGTCGGCGCGCGCGGCGGTGGTGCGCTTCGACGCGGTCCGCACCGACATCGACGGGGGCGCCGTCTCCCGCCGGTTCGAGGCGATCGAGAGCGGCGTCGAGGCCGAGGCGGCCGCGGTCGGCCCCGCGCTCAACCGTGCCGCCAACCGCGTCGCCGCCGACATTGCCGACTGGGTCGCGACCGAGGGTTGAAGCGGTTTTCCTCGCAGCGGGATCGCCGCGCGAGCCGGAAAAAGGCGCCCTAGACGCTCCCGTGTCCGGCCGCGCCTCCCTGCGCTGCGAACCCCTGCGACGCCGCCAACCGGGCGAACCGCCACGCCGCGAGGAAATCGCGCTCGCGCCGGGCGCGCCGTTCCTCGGCCTCGTGATCGCGGCCCCAGAGTTCGGCCTGCCATTCCTCCTCGAGGCTCGCCGCCCGCCACAGCGCGCGCGCCGCATCCTCCTGCGCCGTCTCCCGCGCCAGCGCCGACAGCCCGACGACGAGCGAGGCGGCGAGCGCGGTCATCGCTTCGAGCGCGGCGAGGCGGAACGGGTTTTCGGCGAGCATCCGCGCGTGCAGGCGTTCCATCTGGCGGGCGCCCTGCGGGCGGTGGACGATCCCGCTGACCCGGACCAGCGCCGCACCTTCGCGCGCCTCGAAAGCGGACAGCAGCGGCTCCCAGACCTGTTCCTGCCGTTCGAACAGCGGCTCGTCCGGGTCGGCGCGGTAGCACAGCGTGTCCGTCTCGCCATAGGCGATGAGCTTGTCGGCCACCGCCTCGGGCGCCGGCGCGACGACGTCGATCGCGTAGTCGGCCATGTCGCGCATCGGGAAGGCCCCGGGGTCGATCATCTCGCCCGTCCTGTCCCATTCCTCCGCGAGCGCCTGCGCGAGCGGCTCGGAAGGCACGACCTGCGGCCGGCCCTGCGGCGTGCGGACCCTGCGCGCATCGAGCGTGACCTGCCACCCGCCCTCGGCCCGTTCGAGCGCGACCCGGTCCCAGAACCGTTTCACCGCTCGCGCTCCGCGCGTTTCCAGCGGCGCACCATCAGCGTGGGAAGGAAGAAGAAGGCGAGCAGGCCCGCGACCGCCAGCGCCGCGCCGAGCGACCACGGACCGGGGATCACCTGCCGCGCCATCGCGAGGCCGACCAGCAGCACCGCGATGCCGCCGATCCGCACCGCGTTCATGGCTAGATAGCGCCGCCGCGCGGTTTCCTCCGCGCCGTTCACGCGCCGCGCTCCGGTCCGTCGGCCAGCATGGCGGCCAGGTCCTCGACCGTCTGCGCGACGGCGCGCGCGCCGGTGGCGATCAGTTCGTCCGGGCTGTGGTAGCCCCACGCGACCCCGATCGCGGGCACCCGCGCGGCCGCCGCCATCTGCATGTCGTAACTGGTGTCCCCGATCATCACCGCCTCGGCCGGGTCCGCCCCCGCCTCGAACAGCGCCGCCTCGAGCATCGCGGGATGCGGTTTCGAGGGGTGCCGGTCGGCGGTCTGGACCGAAACGAAGAAATCCGCGATCCCGTGCACCGCGAGGCAGGCGGCGAGCCCGCGGTCCGACTTGCCGGTGGCGACCGCAAGGCTCCACCCGGACGCGCGCAGCCGCGCGAGGAGGTCCGCGATCCCGTCATAGAGCGGTTCGTCGAGCAGGCCTTCCTCGCGCCGGGCGCGGAAGCTCGACCTGTAGAACTCGGTCACCTCGCGCGCCTTGCCCTCCTCGATGCCCGGGGAAAGCTCGCGCACCGCGACCGGCAGGGAAAGGCCGACCATGCGGCGCACCAGCGCGGGATCGGGCGCGGCGAGCTGCGCGCGGGTGAAGGCGCGCTCCATCGCCCAGCAGACATCGGCCTGCCCGTCGACGAGCGTGCCGTCGCAATCGAACACGGCGAGCCGCGCCCCGCTCATGCCGGAAGGCTCCGCACCAGATGCGCCAGCGCCGCGGCCCCCGCATCCTCGAGCCCGGCGGCGATCCGCGCGCGCTCCGCGGCGCTTTTCTTCTGCGATAGCTTCACGGTCGGCCGCCACGCCTCCACGTCCATCTCGAACCCGACGATGCCGCGGAACAGGTTCGCCCAGACCCGCTCGGACGCTTCCCCGGCCCGCCACGGCTCCCCGCCGAGCCGCCCCTCGTGCCTGAGGATCGCGGCGTGGAGGAAGGCCTCCAGCTCTTCGTCCGACAGGCGCCGCACCCGGCCTTCCAGTTCGAGCGCGAGGTAATCCCACGTCGGCACGGTGTCGCGATCGTCGTACCAGCGCGGGCTGACATAGGCGTCCGGGCCGTTGGCCACGATCAGCGCCCGCCCGCCCGCGAGATGCCGCGTAAGGGCATTGCCGCGCGAAAGGTGGAACTGCACCGGCCCGTCGCATGTGGTGAGCAGGGGCGTGTGCGCCACGCGCGGGCCGTCGGGGGTGGCGGCGAAGATCATGCCGAAGGCGATTTCCTCGATCAGGCTTTCGAACAGGGCGCGGTCGTCGCTGCGATAGGCGGGATCGGGATGCATCAGCGCGGGCGCCCCTTGCCCTTGCCCGAAGGCCTGCCCGAAGGCCTGCCCGAAGGCTTGCCGAGGCCTTTCGGCGCCCCCTTGCCCTTGCCCCTGTCCTTGCCCCAGTCCTTGCCCTTGCCCTTGTCCTTGTCGGCCCTGTTCGCATCGCCGCGCGCGCGGCGGGGGGCGCGGGTTTCCTTTCTCGCCTGCTTGAAGTGGCGACGCGCGGCCAGCTTCTTTTCGGCGGGCGTGCGCTCCTGCGGTTCGTCGCGGATCGGCGCTGCGTCGGACAGCGCCGGGTCGAAGCCGAGGGATTCCATGCTCGCGGCGAAATGATCGGGCAGGTCCGCGGTCACGTCGAGCTTGCCGCCTCCCGTCTCCCTGGCATTGCCCCTGCTTTCGGGCGTGCCGATGATCAGGCGGCGGGCGTGGAGGTGCATCTTGCGGCTGATCGCCCCGGTGAGGAAGGCATCCTGCCCGCCATACTTGCCGTCGCCGACGATGGGATGGCCGATCGCGGCCATGTGGACGCGCAGCTGGTGGGTGCGCCCGGTGAGCGGTTCGAGTTCCACCCAGGCGGCCTTCTGCCCGGCCCGTTCGACCACGCGGTAGCGGGTCCGCGCGACCTGCCCGTTCTCCTCGTCGACGTGCATCTTCTCGCCGCCCGTGCCCGGCTGCTTGGCGAGCGGGGCGTCGATCGTGCCTTCGCGCACCTCGGGCACCCCGACGACGAGCGCCCAGTAGATCTTGCGCGCGCTGCGCCCCGAAAACCGCTTGGAATAGCTCGCCGCGCTGCCCGGCGTCTTCGCGACCAGCAGGACCCCGCTCGTGTCCTTGTCGAGCCGGTGGACGAGCCGCGGCCGGGGCTCGCCCGGTTCGACGAAGGCATCGAGCAGGCCGTCGACGTGCCTCGTCGTCTTGCTCCCGCCCTGGGTCGCGAGGCCGGGAGGCTTGTTGAGCACGATGGCAGAGGGCGTTTCGCGGATAACGAGGCCGCGCGCCTCGGCGATCTCGGCCTCGGTCAGCTCGCGCCGCTTCGGCGGGGGCTTGCCGCCCTTCGCCTCGCCTCCCGGGGGCACGCGCAGGACCTGTCCCGCCGCCAGCCGGTCTTCGGGCTTCACGCGCCTGCCGTCGAGGCGCAGCTGGCCGGTGCGCGCCCAGCGCGAGACGGTGGCGAAGCCGACGCGCGGCAGATTGCGCTTGAACCAGCGATCGAGCCTTATGCCGTCGTCGTCCGGCGCGATCGTGAACTGGCGCACGTCGCCCGATGGACCCCCGGCAAGGCTCATGCCAGCCCCCGCATGATCGCAAGGCCGAGCCACAGCGCGGCCAGTCCCGCCGCGATCGAGAACCCGGCATAGACCAGGGCGACGCCGGTCGCCCCGCGCTCGATCAGCTGGAGCATCTCCAGCCCGAAGGCGCTGAAGGTGGTGAACCCGCCGAGCAGGCCGACGCCGAGCAGGAGCCGCAGCGTCTCCCCGCTTCCGCCGAGCCGCGCGAGCCAGCCGAACAGCAGGCCCATGAGGCCGCAGCCGATCACGTTGGCGGCGAGCGTCGCCCAGGGAAAGGCGGCGACCTGCACCGGGCCGAGCGCCTGGACGACCGCCCGGCCGAGCTGGTAGCGCGCGAGCGCGCCGATCGCGCCGCCGGCCATGACCAGCAGCGAGGCGAGCAGGGGGGTGGGGGCAATCGCGCTCATCGCTCCCGCCCCCTTAGCGAGAGAGCGCCTGCCTGCCTAGCGCGGCGGGCGGCAAGCCTGTAGGAAACCTTGCAATTCCGCCGCTCCTGCGGTATTACGCTGCATCGCCAGCGCGTGTCCCGGTGCAAAACCTGCGGATTCGCGCCTGTTTTAGCGTCCATTTTGCGCGCAATCCCGCCGACTCGCGGCGGGCTCTGTGTGTTTTGCGAAAAGAGGTAGAAGCCGTTTATGCAAATCATCGTCCGCGATAACAATGTCGACCAGGCCCTTCGTGCTCTGAAGAAGAAGCTCCAGCGCGAAGGCGTTTATCGCGAGATGAAGCTGCGGCGTCATTACGAAAAGCCGAGCGAGAAGCGCGCCCGCGAAAAGGCCGCCGCCGTGCGCCGCGCGCGCAAGCTCGAACGCAAGCGGGCCGAACGCGACGGGGCGAAGTGACCCGGTGAACTGACGGGGTGAGGTGACGGATTAGCCCGGTTTCAACGGCGGGCTCCCTGATCGCCTTGCGCTTGAATCCACAAACCGATTGAGCCATCAGGGCGCGGCAGATCCCGCGCCCTTTTGCTTGGGGCGGCGCGCCTGACGGCACGCCTTTCGATACGCCTTTCGCTACCAGGAAACCCGTTCAATGGCCGAAGTTACCCGCGTTCCCATCCAGCCCGTCGCCAAGGGCTCGCTCACCAAGCTGTGGCTCGGCGTGATCCTCGCCGTGCTCGTCGGCGGCGGGCTCGCCTGGGCCGCCATGACCCGCGGGCTCAACGTCGAAACCCTTGTCGAAGGCGAGGGCGACACGATCGAAGCCGGCGACGTCGCCTGGGTCAAATACACCGGCAAGCTCGCCTCGACCGGCGAGGTGTTCGACCAGACGCAGGAACTCCCGCCGCAGATCGCGCAGGTCGTCCGTTCGATCTTTCCCGAAGGCTCGCCCTGGGAAATGCAGGAAGGGACGATGATCCCCGGCTTCTTCGACGGCCTCCTGCAGATGCGCGAGGGCGGGACCTACGAACTCTTCATCCCCGCCGACCAGGCCTATGGCGACCAGCCGCCCGAAGGCTCGCCGATCCCGCCGGGGGCCGATCTCGTCTTCGAGATCGAGGTCACCGGCGTGATGAGCCAGGAGAAATACGAGCGCGACATGGCTGTGCTGCAGCGGCTGATGCAGTCGCAGATGGGCGGTCCTCCGGGCGCTGGCGGGCCGCAGGGTCCCCCGCCGACCCTTCCCCAAGGCGAGTAAGGGGGCACGAGGATGTCCGTCACACGCGAACAGGTCGCCAAGATCGCCAGCCTCGCCCGCATCCGCATGAGCGAGGAGGAACTGGACCGCATGGCGCCCGAACTCTCGCAGATCCTCGATTGGGTCGAACAGCTCGGCGAGGTCGACGTCAGCGGGATCGAGCCGATGAGTGCGGTGATCCCCAACACGCTGCGCCTGCGCGCCGACGAGGTCGATGCCGACCCGCTCACCGGCGGCAACCGCCGCGACGACGTGCTCGCCAACGCCCCGGTCGCGGAGCACGGGTTTTTCGCCGTGCCGAAGGTGATCGAATGACCCGTCACCTCGCATCGAAGGCCCCCGCGCACCGCCTTGTCCTTCCCGCGAAAGCGGGAGCCCGGGGCAGCGGGCACGGCACCTCGGAATTCTGGGTCCCCGCTTTCGCGGGGATGACGGTGGAACGGTAATGACTGAACTCACCCAACTGGGCATCAAGGCGATCCGCGACGGCGTGCGCGCCGGCGACTTCACCGCGCGCGAGGTGGCGGAAGCCTTCAACGCCGCCGTCGCCGGGGCGGCGGACCTCAACGCCTTCATCGTGACGACGCCCGAACACGCGCTCGCCGCGGCGGACGAGACGGACCAGGCGCGCGCCGCCGGGGACGAGCTCGGGCCGATGGCGGGCGTGCCGATCGGGATGAAGGACCTCTTCGCGACGCGCGGCGTCCAGACCAGCGCGGCGAGCCACATCCTCGAAGGGTTCAGGCCCGAATACGAATCGACCGTCAGCCAGAACCTCTGGAAGGCGGGCGCGGGGATGCTCGGCAAGCTCAACCTCGACCAGTTCGCAATGGGTTCGTCGAACGAGACGAGTTATTTCGGCAATGTCGCTTCGCCCTGGCGCAAGGCCGACAGCAACGCCGCCATGAGCCCGGGCGGCTCCTCCGGCGGGTCCTCGGCGGCGGTGGCGGCACGCATCGCCCCGGCGGCGACCGGAACCGACACCGGCGGATCGATCCGTCAGCCTGCCGCCTTCACCGGCATCTGCGGGATCAAGCCGACCTATGGCCGCTGCTCGCGCTGGGGCGTGGTCGCCTTCGCCTCCAGCCTCGACCAGGCCGGGCCGATGGCGCGCTCGGTCGAGGACTGCGCGATCATGCTGGGCGCGATGGCGGGCTTCGATCCCAAGGACGCGACCAGCCTCGACCTGCCCGTGCCCGACTGGGAGGGCGCGCTGTCCTCCGACCTGCGCGGCAGGAAAGTCGGCATCCCCCGGGAGTACCGGATGGAGGGGACCGACCAGGCCATCCTCGACAGCTGGGAACAGGGCAAGGCGTGGCTGAAGGACGCGGGCGCGGAGATCGTCGACGTCTCCCTGCCGCACACGAAATACGCGCTGCCCGCCTATTACATCATCGCACCTGCCGAAGCCTCGTCCAACCTCGCGCGCTATGACGGCGTGCGCTATGGCCTGCGCGAACTGCCGGCCATGAAGGACGGGGAGCGCGCAGGTTTGCAGGACATGTATGCCGAAACGCGCGAGGCGGGTTTCGGCGACGAGGTCAAGCGGCGCATCCTGATCGGCACCTACGTGCTCTCGGCGGGCTTTTACGACGCCTATTACAACCAGGCGCAGAAGGTCCGCGCGCTCGTCGCCCGCGATTTCGAGCGCGCCTTTGCCGAGGTCGACCTGATCCTCGCCCCGACCACGCCCACCGCGAGCTTCCCGCTGGGCTCGATGAACGACGATCCGCTGACCATGTACCTGAACGATGTCTTTGCGGTTCCCGCCAGCCTTGCGGGGCTGCCCGCGATGAGCGTTCCGGCCGGGCTCAACCCCGACGGTCTGCCGCTGGGGCTGCAACTGGTCGGGCGGCCGTTCGACGAACAGGGCGTACTCGATGCGGGGCTCGCGATCGAACAGCGCGCCGGGTTCGACCATGCGCCGGAGAAGTGGTGGTGAGCCATTTCGAATGGGCGGCCATCGGGTTGATCCTGTTCGGCATGGTCCTGCCCTTCTGGACGCTGACCGTCATCGCCCTGCGCCGCGCGTCGAAGGAGCCGCGCCGGGGCGAGGTTCCCGCGTCCGAGCGGGTGCTGCGCTACAACGCGATCATGGACTATCTCCATCGCGCCTGCCGCAAGGGCCCGGCCGAGGGGCAGAGCGGTGCCTCCTTCATCGCCGCCGTGCGCGAGCTCAGGAACTATCCCGAACACCGCGACCTGACCGTGCTCTTCCTCGAAGAGATCAACGTCAGCGGCACGGGCAAGTTCAACGAGCTCGCCAAGCGCGAAATCCGCGCGGCGGAGGAATATCTCCTCGCGCTGAAGGAGGATGCGTGAGCAATGCTCTTCGCGACGATCTTCCTGTTGTGCTTCGTGGCGCTGGCGGGCGTCGTGATATACCTCTCGCGCACGATCGAGCATGGCGAAGCGCGATTCGATTCGAGCGGGAAGGTAATCCGCGACGAACCCGAAGACCCGCAGGACGCCGCGCGCCCCGCGCAGCGCCTGTCCGAAACCGACCCGTCCCGCAAGGCAGATGACCATGAGTGACTATCGCATCCACGGCGCAACCGGCGAATGGGAGGTCGTCATCGGCCTCGAGGTCCACGCCCAGGTCACCTCCAACGCCAAGCTGTTCTCGGGCGCCTCCACCGCCTTCGGGGCGGAGCCGAACACGCAGGTCAGCCTGATCGACGCGGCCATGCCCGGAATGCTGCCCGTGCCCAACCGCGAATGCATCCGGCAGGCGGTCCGCACCGGGATGGCGATCGAGGCGGAAATCCACAAGTGGAGCCGGTTCGACCGCAAGAACTACTTCTATGCCGACCTTCCGCAGGGCTACCAGATCAGTCAGCTTTACCACCCCATCGTGGGCGAAGGCAGCCTGCTGATCGAGGCGGACGAGAAGGCCGGGATACCGGAAGACAAGGTCATCGGGATCGAGCGCATCCATGTCGAACAGGACGCGGGCAAGCTGATGCACGACCAGCACCCGACCATGTCCTATGTCGACCTCAACCGCTGCGGCGTCGCGCTGATGGAGATCGTCTCGAAACCCGACATGCGCTCCCCCGCCGAGGCCGGGGCCTATGTCCGCAAACTGCGGAGCATCCTGCGCTATGTCGGCTCGTGCGACGGTAATATGGAGGAAGGCTCGATGCGCGCCGACGTCAATGTCAGCGTGCGCCGCCCCGGCGAAGCTTTCGGCACACGGACCGAGACGAAGAACGTCAATTCGGTGCGCTTCGTCATGCAGGTCATCGAATACGAGGCGAACCGCCAGGTCGACGTGATCGAGAGCGGAGGGACCGTGGTTCAGGAAACGCGCCTGTTCGATCCGAACACCGGCACGACCCGCACCATGCGGTCCAAGGAAGACGCGCACGATTACCGCTACTTCCCCGACCCGGACCTGTTGCCGCTGGTGCTCGACGACAGCTTCCTCGAGGAATGCCGCGCGAGCCTGCCCGAACTGCCCGATGCCAAGCGGCGGCGGTACGAGGAACAGCTCGGCCTCACCCCCTACAATGCGCGCGAACTCACCGCCGAGGTCGAAACCTTCGCCCGCTTCGAAACCCTGCTCGCCGCGACCGCCGCGAAGATCGGCAAGCCGGAAGCCGAAGTCGCGACCCCGGTCGCCAACTGGGCGCTCTCGGTCGCGCCGGGCGTCGTCAAGGGGCTGGGCGAGGAAGCCGACATGGCGAACGCCACCGCCGAGGCGCAGGCCAGCATCCTCGCGATGCAGGACAGGGGCGAGATTTCGGGCGGCCAGGCCAAGGAGATCTACGAAATCGTCCTGCGCGAAGGCGGCGACCCCGAAACCATCGCCGATGAAAAGGGCCTGAAGCAGGTCAGCGACACCGGCGCGATCGAGGCCGCAGTTGACGAAATCCTCGCCGCCAATGCCGACAAGGTCGAACAATATCGCGGCGGCAAGGACAAGCTGTTCGGCTTCTTCGTCGGCCAGACGATGAAGGCGATGCAGGGCAAGGCGAACCCGGCGGTGGTGAACCGGATCCTCAAGGACAAGCTCGGCTGACCTCCGGGCTCCGACAGACAAGCGAAAGAGAGACTTACCCCATCATGACCCGCAAGCTTCTTGCCGCGACGCTCCTCGCGTCGGTTGCAGCCTCGCCGCTCTCTGCCAAGGAAGGCATGTTCACCCCCGACCAGTTGCAGGAAATCGCCGGCTCGCTCGAGCAGGCCGGGCTGGAAATCGACGCGGAAGAACTCGCCGACCTTACCGGCTTTCCGATGGGCGCGATCGTCTCGCTCGGCGGCTGTTCGGCGAGCTTCGTCTCGCCCACCGGGCTGGTCGTCACCAACCACCACTGCGCGCGCGGATCGGTGCAGTACAATTCGACCGCCGAGAACAACTACCTCGAAAACGGCTTCCTCGCGAACGCGCTGGGCGAGGAGCTGCCCGCCGCTCCGGGTTCGCGCATCTACGTGACGACGCAGGTCACCGACGTGACCGGCCGCGTGCGCGAGGGCACGGAAGGGATGGAGCCGCTCGAACGCTACGAACTCGTCCAGCAGCGCTCCAAGGACATCACCGCCGAATGCGAGGAAGACCCCGGCCACCGCTGCCAGGTCGCGAGCTTCTATGGCGGGGCGGAATACAAGCTGATCAAGCGGCTCGAGGTGCGCGACGTGCGGCTCGTCTATGCGCCCGCCGATTCCATCGGGAAATACGGCGGCGACATCGACAACTGGATGTGGCCGCGCCACACCGGCGACTTCGCCTTCTACCGCGCCTATGTCGCGCCTGACGGTTCGGCGGCCGACTATGCCGAGGAGAACGTCCCCTACGAGCCCGAACACCACCTGAAAGTGAGCGCGGCGGGGCTGGACGAAGGCGATTTCGTGATGGCGGCAGGCTATCCCGGTTCGACCAGCCGTTACACCCTGATGGCCGAGGTCGAGAACACGTTCGGCTGGACCTATCCCACCTTCCAGCAGCTGCTGACCGAATGGATCGCCACGATCGAACAGGTCGCGCCCGAGGGCAGCGACGCGCGGGTGAAGTACGAAAGCCGTCTTGCCGGGCTCAATAATTTCGAGAAGAACCTGCGCGGCCAGATCGAGGGCGCGCGGCGCGTCGGCCTGGTCGAACGGCGCCGCGCGCGCGAGGAAGCGCTGGCGGCGTGGATCGACGCCGACCCGGCGCGCGCCGAATACGGCGAGGCGATCGCGCAGCTCGCCCGATTGTCCGAGGAAAGCGCGGCGGCGATCCGGACGAATTTCTGGTACAACAACGCGACCCGGCCCGCGCTGCTCGGCGTGGCGGAGCGGCTCTATCGCCTGTCGAAGGAGCGGCAGAAGGACAACGCCCAGCGCGAACCCGGCTACCAGGAACGCGACATGGGCTTCTTCCGCCAGGGCCTGCAGGCGCTCGAGCGGCGCTATGACCCTGCGGTGGACAAGGCCGAATGGCTGCTCTTCCTGCGCGGCTACCTCGCCCAGCCCGCCGCCGAGCGCGTCGCCGCGTTCGACGCCGCGCTCGGGATCACGCAGGCGACCGCGCCGGAGGACCTGCCGGGCCTGATCGATCGTTTCTATGCCGGGACATCGCTCGACGATGCCGAGACGCGCCTTGCCCTGATGGAGGCCACCCCCGGGCAGATCGAGGCGTCGGACGATCCCTTCCTCGAACTCGCGGTCGCGCTCTACGATTACGGCTTCCAGCTCGAGACCGAGGCCAAGACCCGCGCGGGCCGCGCGCTCGCGCTGCGTCCGGCCTACATGGAAGCGATCACCGCCTGGCAGCGCGAAAGCGGCGTGCTGACCTACCCGGATGCGAATTCGACCCTGCGCGTCACCTATGGCGAGGTGCTGGGCGGATCGCCGCGGGACGGGATGGCCTATTATCCCTTCACCACATTGGAAGGCATCACCGAAAAGGACACGGGCGAAGACCCCTTCAACGCACCCGCCGATCTGCTGAACGCGGTCGAGGCGAAGGATTACGGACCCTATGCCCTCGAAAGCATCGGCTCGGTCCCGGTCAATTTCCTCTCGGACCTCGACAGCACGGGCGGCAATTCCGGTTCGGCCACTCTCAACGCGCGCGCGGAACTGGTCGGGCTGCTGTTCGACGGGACCTTCGAAAGCGTCAATTCCGACTGGGATTTCGACCCGCGCACGACCCGCACGATCCATGTCGACACGCGCTACATGCTGTGGGTGATGGACAAGATCGACGGCGCCGGGCGCCTGATCGAGGAAATGGACATCGTGCGCTGAGGTGACGGCGGGCGGGGGCGTTCGCGCTCCCGCGCGCCTGCCGCGCGGGGAGCCCTGCGGGCCTGCCGTAGCGAAGGGACAGGACGCGCGCGGCGCCGCCTCGCGCCGGCGGCGCGGCGCAATCCGTCGCTTGCCAGCGCGGCCGCTTTCGCTGAGACAGGGTCCAATGGAATCCCACATCCACATCCCCTACATCCGCGAAACGCTGGTCTTCCTCGTCGCCGCGGGGGTGCTGGTGCCGATCCTCCAGCGCAGGCTCAGCCCGGTGCTCGGCTATTTCCTTCTCGGCAGCCTCATCGGCCCCTATGGCCTCGGCCTGCTGGCGGACAGCTGGGAGCCGATCGGCTGGTTCGTCATCACCGATCTCGAAGGGGTCGCGGCGCTGGGCGAACTGGGGGTCATCTTCCTCCTCTTCGTGATCGGGCTCGAGCTGTCGTTCGAGCGGCTGTGGACCATGCGGCGGCTGGTCTTCGGGCTCGGCAGCGCGCAGATCCTCGTCACCGGGGCGGTGATCGCGGGCATTGCCTACGCCTGGGGCAACCCGCTCGCCACCGCGCTCATCCTCGGGTCGTGCCTCGCGCTGTCGTCGACCGCGATCGTCACCGCCCTGCTGGTCGAGGGCGGGAGGCTCGGGACGAGCGCGGGGCGGGCGACGTTCTCGATCCTGCTGATGCAGGACCTCGCCGTGGTCCCGATCCTGTTCGCGGTCAGCGTGCTGGGCTCGGTCGCGATGGAGAACGCCGCGCTCGGCCTCGGCATCGCGCTCGGCGAAGCGGTGCTGACGGTCGCGATCATCTATGTCGCGGGCCGGTTGCTGCTGCGCCCGCTGCTGCACATGGTCGCGCGGGCCGACAGCCGCGAGAGCTTCGTCGCGATCTCGCTCCTGATCGCGGTCGGGACGGCGGCGGTGACGGGCTATGCCGGGCTGTCGATGGCGCTGGGCGCCTTCCTCGCCGGCCTGCTGATCGCCGAGACCGAGTTCCGCCACCAGGTCAAGGTCGACATCGAGCCGTTCAAGGGCCTCATGCTCGGCCTGTTCTTCCTGTCGGTCGGCATGGGGATCGACTGGCGCGTGGTGCTCGACCAGCCGCTCCTCATCCTCTCCTCGGCGGTTAGCCTCGTGCTGCTCAAGATCGCCGTCAATTTCGCGCTTTGCCTCGCCTGGCGCCTGCCGCGGCACCGCGCGGGGGAGGTCGCGATCATGCTCGGGCAGGCGGGCGAATTCGGTTTCCTCGTCATCGGGCTCGCGGTGACGGTCGACCTGCTCGCGCCGGACATCGCCCAGTTCATGCTGATCGTGGTCGGGCTGACGATGCTGGCGACGCCGGGGCTCGACTGGCTGGCCCGCCGCGCGGCGCGCTGGCTGGAACCGGCCGAGGGGCTGAGCGAGGACGAACTCGACATGATCGACGATGCGATCGCCGGGCACGTGATCGTCGCGGGCTATGGCAGGGTGGGGGGGATCATCGCCTCGGTGCTCGACCGGCAGGACATCCGCTATCTCGTGATCGAACGCGACGCGGGCCTCGCCCGCAAGGCGCAGAAGGAGGGCCGCCCGGTGCGGCTGGGCGATGCGGCGCGGCTCGACGTGCTGCGCGAAAGCGCGCTCGACCGGGCGAGCGCGCTGGTCATCACGATCGGCGACGAGGAGGCGACCGAGGCGCTGGCGCGCGAGATCCGGCGCCATGCGCCCTCGCTCCCGATCTTCGCCCGCGCGCGCGACACGGGCCATGCCGAACGGCTGCTCGATCTCGGGGCGAGCTTCGCGGTGCCCGAGACGGTCGAGGGGTCCTTGCGCCTCGCCGAGGTGCTGCTGCGCGATTTCGGGACCGACGAGGCGGTGATCCAGCGCCGGATCGCGCTGGAGCGGCCGAGCGAGGAGGTGTGAGGCGATGTATGCACACGTGCTGGTGGCGATCGATCTGGAGGACGAGGCGGGCAGCGCGGTGGTGATGGGCCGCGCCGCCGCGCTTTCGCAGGAGGCGGGCGCGCGGCTGACGCTGGTCCACGTGCGGCCCGATCTTCCCGTCTCCTACGCCCGCGCGCTGCCCGAGACCTGGGACCTCCAGCAGCAGCAGGCGGCCGAGCGAGAGCTTGAGGGGCTCGCCGCCGCGGCGGGCTGCGGGGAGCGGGTCGCGGGCGTCTTCGCCCCGGCGGGGAGTGTCGCGCGCGAGGTTGGCGCGCTGGCCCGAAGGCTCGGTGTCGACGCGATCCTGGTGGGCGCGCACCGGATGGATTTGGGGCGGATGGTCCTCGGCACGCAGACCGGCGCGATCGTGCGCGATGCGCCGTGCGACGTGGTGGTGGTCAGGGCCGAACCGCCGCGCGGCTGAGCGCCTTTGCGGCGATCGATCACCGCGCGCGGGCGCTTTGCGCCGGCCTCCTGCAAGGAAAAAGGCCGCCGAAGCGATGCTCCGGCGGCCCTTTCACCGATCGCAAAGGGAAGGCGGAAGTCAGGCTTCCTTCTGGCCCGTCAGCGGCATCGCACCGAAGGCGCCGGCGTTGACGGTGCCGGTCATCTGGTCGCCGTCGACCGTCGCCTCGCATTCGAGCGTCATCGGCATCGGCACGGTCATGTTCATCTTCCAGGTCAGCGTGTTGCCGTCGATCTTGCCGTCCTCGACCTCCATCTGGCCCATGCCGCCGGCCATCGTGCCGGTGAAGCTGTCGTCGTCATCGCCGGGCACGACGGTGAAGGTGCCGGTCTGGTCGCCCATGGGGCTCTTCACGACGGTCTTGTAGGTTCCTGCAACGGACATCTCGTTCTCCTTGGGTCGGGCGGAGGGCCTCTCTTCGCCCGCCGCGATGAATGTCGAACTGGCCGGCCTTCCCGGCCCTGCTGGCTCGCGGCAATTCCTTACACGGCGCGGGGACGCGTTCAACCGGAAACGGGCGCGAAACGGGGCGCGAAAGGCGCCCCTGTCGGCCCCTTCGCGGCCCGTCCTTCGCAGGCCGTAGCGTCACTGGCGGGCCTTGGCGTCAGTCGCCCTCGGGCGAGCTTCCCTCCATCGGGCGGACCTCGATCGGCCGGCCGAGCGATTCGAGCTGCGGCTTCACTTTCGCCGCGTCGCCGACCACGACCCAGACGAAGTCCTCCACATCGAGCGCGGCGCGCGCCGCCGCGTCGAGGCGTTCGGGAGTCTGCGCCTCGTAGCGGGCGACCAGCGTTTCGTAGTAATCGTCCGGGCGATCGTAGAGCGCCAGCGACTGCATCGCGCCGAGCACGGCGCGCGAGGTTTCGAAGCGGCCCGGCAGTGCGCCCACTTCGGAGGCGACGTTGCGGACGAGCTCGTCCTCGGTCACGCCGCGCGTGGTCAGGAACTCGCTCGTCTCGCGGATCATCTCGGCGATCGAATCCCCGGTCCGGTCGGCCTGCACGCCGCCCGCGACGAGATAGGACACCGCGTTCTCGCGCGCCTGCGGGAAGCCGCTGACGCCGTAGCTCCAACCCTTCGTCTCGCGCAGGTTCATGTTGAGCCGGGCGAGGAAATTGCCGCCCAGCGAATTGTTCGCATTGGTGAAATCGACCCAGTCCGGATCGCGCGCCGAAAGATCGGTGCGCTGCGCGGCGAGGATGAAGCTCTGCGGCGAATTGGGCCGGTCGATGAGAACGATGCGGCCGCCCTCGACCTCGGTTTCGGCGAGGGTGGAGAATTCCTTCTCGCCCCTCGGCACGCCCGGCGCGACCCAGTCGCCGAAGGCCGCGTCGAGACGGCTGACGATCTCGGCCAGCGGCCGGTCGGAGACGACGAAGACCTCCCCGTTGTCGGGCCTGATCCAGCGGTCCTTGAAGCCGAGAATGTCATCGCGGGTGATGCGTTCGACGCTCTCCACCGTGGTGACGCCGCCATAGGGCGTGTCGGTGCCGAAGAGTTCGACCCCGATCGCGCGGCCGGCGAGGCCCTGCGGCGATTTCATCTGCTGGCGGATGCCGGTGATCGTCTGAGACTTGAGGCGGGCGATGTCCTTCTCGCCGAAGGCCGGTTCGCGGATGACCTGGCTGAAGAGTTCGAGCGAGGGCGCGAGGTTGGCCGACAGCGCCGACAGGGTGAAGGTCGACCGATCGTCGTCCCCGCCGGTCGTGATGTCGACCCCCAGCCGTTCGCGCGTCTCGGCGATTTCCTGGGCGGTCAGTTCCTTCGTGCCTTCGTCGAACAGGTTGAGGGTGAGGTTTTCGAGGCCGCGCATGGCCGCGGGATCGGCCGCGCCGCCCGCGTCGAAGCTCATCGTGACATAGGTCGCGGGGACCGCGTCGCGCCGGGCATAGGTCAGCTCCATCCCGTTCGCGAGGGTGGCGCGCTCGAGCTCGGGAAAGTCGAGCGTCGCGACCGCGTCGATCGGCGGGGCGGGGCGCTCCTTGGAGACGGTGATCGCCTCGGCTGCGCCCTCGCGCTCGCCGGCGGTGCCCTCGTCCGAGGCGACGCTGGCGGCTTCCTCGTATTGCTCCTCGCGCTCGCCCGGTTCGAGCACCAGCGTCAGGGCGGGCCGCGTCAGCCACTTCTCCATCGCCGCCTTGACGTCGGCCGGGGTAAGCGTGGCGAGCGTTTCGAACTGCTTCGCGTAGAACTCGGGCGTTCCGGCGAGAACTTCGCCGCGCGCCAGCGTCACCGCCTTGCCGCCGAAGCCGCCGACCTGTTCGAGCCCGCGGATCGTGCCCGCAAGCCGGCTGGTCGCCGCGCGCCGCACCTCGTCCTCGGTCGGGCCGGTCTCGATGAACCAGTCGATCAGCTGCTTCAGCCGCGCCTCGAGCCGGTCGAGCGGCACGCCGTCCTTCAGCGTCGCGCTGACATTGAGGATGCCGACCCGCTGATAGTCGTAATTGCGCGCCCCGACGCCCACCGCGAGCTGTTCGTCGCGCACGAGGATCTCGTCGAGGCGGCTGGAAGCGAGCCCGCCGAGGATGCGGGTGCCCACGTCGAGCGCGGTCAGCTCCTCGCTGGTGATGCCCGGCGCGGGCCAGTAAAGCGTGATCGACGCCGCGGCGACCTGGTCCTTCATGACCTTGCGCACGTCCTCCTCCAGCACCGGGATGTCGGCCGCGGCGGGCGTGTTGACCGGCCCGCGATCGATGGCGCCGAACCATTTTTCGACCAGCGGGCGCGCCTCTGCGGGGGAAATGTCGCCCGCCAGCACCAGCGTCGCGTTGTTCGGCCCGTACTTGTCGGTGAACCAGTCTCGCACGTCCTCCATCGAGGCCGCGTCGAGATCCGCCATCGAACCGATCACCGAATGGCGGTAGGGGTGGCCCTCGGGAAACAGCGTCTCGAGCACCTCGTAGAAGACCAGCCCGCCCGGCTGGTTGTCGCCCTGGCGCTTCTCGTTCTGGACGACGCCGCGCTGGTTATCGAGCTTTTCCTGCGTGACCGCGCCGAGCAGGTAGCCCATCCGGTCGCTTTCGAGCCACAGCGCGCGTTCCAGTGCGGGGCGCGGGACGGTCTGGAAATAGTTGGTCCGATCGAAATTGGTCGTGCCGTTGTAATCGGTCGCGCCCATTTCCTGGAGGTACTGGAAATAGTCGGCCGGCGCGTTTTCCGACCCGTTGAACATAAGGTGCTCGAACAGGTGGGCAAAGCCGGTCTTGCCCTCGGGCTCGTCCTTGGAGCCGACATTGTACCACACGGCAACGCCCACGACCGGGGCCTTGCGGTCCTCGTGGACGATGACGGTGAGGCCGTTGTCGAGTTCGAAGCGCTCATAGGGAATGGCGACCTGTTCGACGAGGGTTTCGAGGTCGGCGCCGGCCTCGATCCCGGGCGCCTGCGTTTCCGTTGCGGCCTGCGCGAACAGGGGCGCAGCGGGCGCGGTGGCGGCGAGGGCGAGCGCCGCGCCCAAGGCAAGCGGGCTGGCGGTGAAAAGCCTGGGTTTCATGAATCCTGTTTCCCAATCATGAGTTTAGCTGCGCGCACCCTACAACCGCGCCGGGGGCGATCAAGCGCGCTTGCGCCGCGTTCGACGGAGCGTCCGGTTTCCTCGACCAGCGCCGAGCGGCGCCGCGGGGCGTTCACGGCGCGTTGGTGACGGTCTGCCGGCTCCTGGCATTGGCCAGCACGTCCTCGCGCCAGAAACGGACCGGCTTGAGGCGCTTGGCCGCATAGAGTTCCATCTGGTCGGTATGGTGCGGGCTGTCGGGCCGCGTCGTCGCCGAGCCGAAGGGCTGGATCGAGCGCGAGCGCACCCGGCCTCCGTCCGCGGGCCATTCGGCCCACTGGATGAAGCTATCGCCATGGACGAGGCTTAGCCGGCCGTCCTCCTCGACCTCCCAGGTGGTGGAGGCGCGCAGCGTGTCGGAGCCGCCGTCCAGCGGAAGGTCCCTGTCGCCCTGCCTCAGGCGGAGAAGCTCGCTCATCGGGGGGTCGATCCGGCCGAAATGCCGTTTCAGGTGGGCGACGTGCTTCGCCAGTTCCTCGCCCGCGTCGGGCCATTCATGCTTGTTCTGGTATTCGGCCGACATGAAGTCGCGGATCATCAGCAGCGCGAGCGCATCGGCAGGCCCGTCGTTGTCGGCGGTGAAATCCCAGCCGAGCAGCAGGTCGCGCGCTTCGGCGAGTTCGCCGTCCGCCTCGAGGTTCTCGAGCGCGTCCCACAGCACGGCGACATAGCCCTCGCGTTCATAGGCGCGGTCGTACTTGATCGCCTCGAGCGTGGCGCGGTCGAGCACCTCGGCCTCGCTCATCAGCTTGTAGGCGCGGCGCGAACGGTTGGTCTGCTTGCGCTCGATCCCCAGCACGGGGGAGAACGCCTCGGGATCGAGATCGCTGCCCGCGCCCGCGGCGGTGAAGGGTTCGTTGTTGGCGTTGTAGATCCACCCGCTTTCCGGGTTCACCAGCCGCGGCAGTTCCTCGTATCCGACCGGACCGTGCCAGATCAGGTCCGAACGGTCCCCCGGCAGCACGCCGCGCCAGTTCGCCTCCACGTCCTCGGGCCGGTCGGGGATCGCGGCATTGTAGACATAGGCGATGTTGCCCTCGCGGTCGGCATAGATGAAATTGGTCGAGGGGATCGCCATGCGGGAAAGCTCGCCCTCCCATTCCTCCAGCGAGGTCGCCTTGTTGAGGCGGTAATAGGCGTCGAGCTGGTCGATCCTGCCGATCCCGCCATAACGGATCGCGAAACCCTCCTGCCTGCCGTCCTCGCCTTCGCGCAGGATGACGGGGCCGTGCACGCTGCGATGGACCGCGCGGCGGATCGGCAGGACGACCGGCCCCATGCGCACGGGCAGCGTCACCCACTGCGTTTCCAGATCGCGCCATTCGCCGTCGAGCCGGTAGGCGCTCGCGTCCTCGTTCAGCACCAGTTCGTAGATGTCGACCATGTCGGGCCGGTTGACCGTGTTGGTCCAGCCCAGATGCTCGTTGTGGCCGAGGAAGGGGAAGGGCGATCCCGGGAAATTGGCGCCGGTGAAGTGCCAGCCTTCCTCGCTTTCGACGCTGAATTCGTACCACGCGACCCCGCCGCGCAGCGGCTGGTGCGAATTCGAGACGAGGACCGTCGGCCCGCCCGATTTCTCCGGCGCGACCGCGAAGGCGTTGGAGCCGAGCAGCCCCGCATCGTCGCCCAGCGGCAGGACGGTGCGGGCGGTGCGCGCGACTTCCCGCGCGCTCTCGCCCTCGGGCTGGCGCGGCGCGATCTCGCGCGGGAAGCCGGGAATGTCCGGCCCGAATTCGCGCCGCAGCGGCTTTCCGGAAACCAGCGGCTCGATGATGTTGCCGAGCCCGAAGAAGAACGGCTGGCGCAGCGCGAAACCGGCGGCGACGTCCTCGCCGTTGACCGGGAAGAGATTGCCGAGCTTGACCTCCTCGGCGTGTTCTTCGGCGAAGCGGTTGAGCCCGGCGGCGTAGGCTTCGAACAGGGCGCGGGTGTCCGCCGGCAATTCCGGGTATTCGCGCTCCGCCGTCCCGCGCGCGTCGAGCAGGTGGTAGATGTAATCGAACTGCGCGCCTTCCTCGCCCGCGATCGCGCCGTAACGGCCCTTCGACATGGCGATGACGTCCTGCAGGGTGGCGAAATCGTCCTCCGCATGGGCGACAGCGACGCCATAGGCGACATCGGCATCGGTTTGGCCGTAGATGTGCGGCACGCCGTATTCGTCGCGCACGATCTCGGCAGTGTAGGTGCGCTGCGCAGGTACGGTGGTCTCGCGCGCGAAGAACGGCTCCCAGGTTGCCAGCGCGACGAAGGCCGGGACGAGCACGGCGGCGAGCGCGAGCCCGCCTCTTTTCAGCCACTTCATGAAGGTTCCCGGAGCATGAGATCGATTGCGTCGTGTCAATGCGGGCGCGTTCGCGGCGGGTCAAGGGGACAGGGTCTTGCCGAGCGCCGCGGGCGGGCCCACCTATCCGGGCGATACACCGGGCGGCATCGCAAGCGGGATCGGCGGCGCGGCACGACAAGAGGAGAACGGCACTTGTGTTGCAGAAATGCAACATTATCTGGAAAGGGCAATCCGGTTATCCAATGAGGGGTCTCTCATGAATCTCGAAAAGTTCACCGACCGCGCCAAGGGTTTCCTCCAGAGCGCGCTGACCATCGCGATCCGCATGAATCACCAGCGGATTTCCCCGACGCATATCCTCAAGGCCCTGCTCGAGGACGAAGAAGGCATGGCGGCGGGCCTGCTCCAGCGCGCCGGGGGCCAGCCCGCGCTCGCGGTGAGCGCGGTCGATGCGGCGCTCGCCAAGGTGCCGCAGGTGACGGGCGGCGGGGCGCAGCAGCAGCCCGGACTCGACAACGACGCGGTGCGGGTGCTCGACAGCGCCGAACAGCTCGCGGACAAGGCGGGCGACGGCTACGTCACGGTCGAACGCCTGCTGACCGCGCTCGCCATGGCACCGGGCGATGCGGGCGCGGCGATCAAGGCGGCGAGCGTCACCCCGCAATCGCTCAACGCCGCGATCGAGGACCTGCGCGGCGGGCGCAGGGCCGACAGCGCCAATGCCGAAAGCGCCTATGACGCTATGGAGAAATACGCCCGCGACCTGACCCAGGCCGCGCGCGACGGCAAGCTCGATCCCGTCATCGGCCGCGACGAGGAAATCCGCCGCACGGTGCAGATCCTCGCCCGCCGGACCAAGAACAACCCCGCCCTGATCGGCGAACCCGGCACCGGCAAGACCGCGATCGCCGAAGGCCTCGCGCTGCGCATCGCCAACGGCGACGTGCCCGACAGCCTCAAGGGCCGCACGCTGATGGCCTTGGACATGGGCGCACTGATCGCGGGCGCGAAATATCGCGGCGAGTTCGAGGAGCGGCTCAAGTCCGTGCTCGACGAGGTCAAGAATGCCGAGGGCAACATCATCCTGTTCATCGACGAGATGCACACGCTGATCGGGGCGGGCGCGTCCGAAGGCTCGATGGACGCCTCGAACCTGCTCAAGCCCGCGCTCTCGCGCGGCGAGCTGCATTGCATCGGCGCGACCACGCTCGACGAATACCAGAAATATGTCGAGAAGGACCCCGCGCTCCAGCGGCGGTTCCAGCCGGTCTATATCGAGGAGCCGAGCGTCGAGGACACGATCTCGATCCTGCGCGGGATCAAGGACAAGTACGAACTCCACCACGGCGTGCGGATCACCGACGGCAGCATCGTCGCCGCGGCGAAGCTGTCGGACCGCTACATCCAGAACCGCTTCCTCCCCGACAAGGCGATCGACCTGATGGACGAGGCGGCAAGCCGCATCCGGATGGAGGTCGAATCCAAGCCCGAGGAGATCGAGGCGCTCGATCGGCGGATCATCCAGCTCAAGATCGAGGAGAGCGCGCTCGCCAAGGAGGACGACGACGCCTCGAAAGAGCGGCTCAAGGTGCTGCGCGAGGAGCTCGCCAATCTCGAGCAGGAGAGCAGCGAACTGACCACCCGCTGGCAGAACGAGCGCGACAAGATCGAGGCGGAAGGGCGGATCAAGGAACAGCTCGACGCGGCGCGGCTCGAACTCGAACAGGCCCAGCGCGAAGGCGATCTCGCCAAGGCGGGCGAGCTGTCCTACGGGCGTATCCCGCAGCTCGAAAAGCAGCTCGCCGAGGCCGAGGCGATGAGCGAGAACGCCCTGCTGCGCGAGGAGGTGACCGAGGAGGACATCGCCGGCATCGTCAGCCGCTGGACCGGCATCCCGATCGACAAGATGCTGGAGGGCGAGCGCGACAAGCTGCTGCAGATGGAAAGCATCATCGGCCAGCGCGTGATCGGGCAGGAACAGGCCGTCACCGCGGTGTCCAAGGCAGTGCGCCGCGCGCGCGCCGGATTGCAGGACCCGAACCGGCCGCTCGGCTCCTTCCTGTTCCTCGGCCCGACCGGGGTCGGCAAGACCGAACTCACCAAGGCGCTCGCCGAATTCCTGTTCGACGACGACCAGGCGATGGTCCGCATCGACATGAGCGAATTCATGGAGAAGCACGCCGTCGCCCGCCTGATCGGTGCGCCCCCGGGCTATGTCGGCTACGAAGAGGGCGGCGTGCTGACCGAGGCGGTGCGCCGCCGGCCCTATCAGGTCGTGCTGTTCGACGAGGTCGAGAAGGCGCATTCCGATGTCTTCAACGTGCTGTTGCAGGTGCTGGACGACGGGCGGCTGACCGACGGGCAGGGCAGGGTGGTGGATTTCAGCAACACGCTGATCATCCTGACCTCGAACCTCGGCAGCCAGTATCTCTCCAACATGACCGACGACCAGACCGTGACCGATGTCGAGCCGCAGGTGATGGACGTGGTGCGGGGCCATTTCCGGCCCGAGTTCCTCAACCGGCTCGACGAGATCATCCTGTTCCATCGGCTGGGACAGGAGGACATGGCCCCGATCGTCGCGATCCAGGTGGGGCGGGTGCAGAAGCTGCTCGCCGATCGCAAGATCACGCTGGAACTGTCCGACGCCGCGCTGCGCTGGCTCGGGCGGGTCGGCTACGATCCGGTCTATGGCGCGCGCCCGCTGAAGCGGGCGGTGCAGCGCTACCTGCAGGACCCCCTCGCCGAGATGCTGCTCGAAGGGAAGGTGACCGACGGCATGGTGCTCGCCATCGACGAGGGCGACGGGGCCTTGCGAATGACGCCGCTATGAAATTCCGGGCAACCTAGGCTCAGGACCCATTAAATCGCTTGCGCGGGAGGCAATCGGTTGATTCAATGGCGGCACCAGGGAGGTGTTGCTGTTGTCCGAGCTGTGGTTGTTGAGCGAGGCGCAGATGCGCCGGATTGAGCCCTATTTCCCACTGTCGCACGGCATTCCGCGGGTTGATGATCGGCGGATCGTGAGCGGCATCGTCTTTGTGATCAGGAACGGGCTGCGCTGGCGTGATGCGCCGGTCGGTTATGGTCCGCACAAGACGATCTATAATCGCTTCATATGCTGGAGCCGCCTGGGCGTGTTCAACCGCATCTTCGCCGAGCTAGCCGCCAAGGGCGGGAAGCCCGATCAGCTGATGATCGATGCCACCCATCTGAAGGCGCATCGGACAGCAGCAAGCCTGCTAAAAAAGGGGCTCTATCCCGACGTATCGGGCGCACCAAAGGTGGCTTGAACTCAAAGCTCCACGCCGTCTGCGATGGCAAGGGCCGCCCGCTGATCATGCTGCTCAGTGAAGGGCAGATGAGCGACTACAAGGGCGCTGCACTGATGATCGATGCCTTTCCGAAGGCAAAGGCGTTGCTCGCCGACCGGGGCTATGATGCTGACTGGTTTCGCGCCGCTCTGGAGCAGCGCGGCATTGCTCCGTGCATCCCGTCAAAGGCGAACCGCAAGGTGCCCATCCCGCACGACACGACCCTCTATCGCCAACGCTACAAGGTCGAGAACATGTTCGGCAAACTCAAGGACTGGCGCCGGATCCACACCCGCTACGATCGCTGCGCGCACACCTTCATGTCCGCCATCTGCATCGCAGCAACCGTCATCTTCTGGCTGCCGCAATGAGTCCTGAGCCTAGTTTGGTTTGCAAATGCAACGGTGGTTCGGCCTGAAGCTGGACACCCGCAAAAAAGAAGGGCCGGATCGCTGATCCGGCCCTTATATGTTTATGCGATGCAGAACTTAGAACAGGGCGCGAACCCCGGCGAAGTAACGCCGACCGAAGACCTCGAAGATCGCGCTTCCGTCGCCAGTGCCGGTGAGGCCGAGCGGCGGATTGGTACCAAGAAGATTCTCGACGCCCCCGAAGAACTCGAACGAGGGTTCGCCCTCCGCATCTTCGATTTGGAACGCCAGTCGAATGTCGTGGTACAGGGTTTCGGGATACTCCAGCGGGAAGCTCGCATCCGGGTTCTGCGGAGGTTGACCGTTGAGCGGGTTCTGAGCCTCGAACGAGGTCGTAAGCTGCGGTCCGATATACCGTGCACCATAGCCGAAAGTAACCGCACCGAAGGTCAGGTCCAAGTCGAAGACAAACTGATTCTGTGGGTCACCGAGTTCCCCGAGAATACGGTTCTCGAAGTTTGGATTAGTCGGATCCTGGAAGTTGCTCGACGTCATCACATGCGTGTAGAGAAGGCGCGCGTTCACGAAGACATCTTCGGAAAGCGACTTCCTATAGGAAACATCGACGTCGATTCCTTCGCGGATCCGGCTGGCGAAGTTCAGCGGCGACTGCAGGATCGAGCCCTGCAGAACTTGCCCCGGCTCTTCGCCTTCCGGACCGATACCCGTCCCATTACGTTCGAAGTTGCCGCAGAAAGGGTTGTCGAGATCAGGAAGATCGTAGCAGGTCGCGATGATCGTGTTACCCGCCACCGATGCGATGACATCTTCCACTTCGATGTTGTAGTAATCGAAGGTCACCGCGAAGCCGGGTAGCCAGCTCGGCTGATAGACCCCGCCGATCGTGTACGAAATCGAAGCTTCCTCGAAAAGATCGGGGTTGTTCCCGTTCAGGCCTCTGGTGGAGACGGTCGCATTCGCCACCTGCTGGAACCCCGGGTCATCGAGGATGGCACCGAGATCAGCCTCGCAGTTCGCCCGCCGGAATTCCGATCCTTGGTCGATGCGCGTGGAGGCACAAGGGTCGGTAACGGAGATGAAGGTCACGTTGGGTTCACCGGCGGTGTCGGTGTAATTCGGAGCTCGGACCGCTCGGCCGTAATTCGCCCGGAACAAAAGGTCAGGGGTCGGCGACCAGCGCGCACCGAGATTGTAAGCGTAGGTCGTGCCGATCGGACCGGTGTAGTCCGAAACACGGCCTGCGGCGCTAAACGAGAGTTCTTCGAAGAACGGGACGCCCGAGAGAATGGGGAAATCAACTTCGGCGAAGGCTTCCTTGACCTCGAAGGGGCGCTCCGGATTGAACTGCGTCAACGGGTTCGTGAAGGTCAGGTTGTCTTCGATGACCTGGTCTGCCTGGAAGAACGCATCTTCGCGGCGGTATTCGCCACCGACCACGTACCCGACGGGCCCGCCCGGAAGCTCGAAGAAACCATCCGTCGTGCCGGAGAGGAAGCCCAGCCCGGATTATTCACCGGCGGTGGTCTGACGGGTTGGCGGGAGTGGCGTAAGCATTTGCATTGTTGTAGGAATGTGGTTGCTTAAGCCAGACCTGCAACGGGGCAAAATATGCCACAGACCACACCCGCCGGATGCGATGATAGCGCGTCCGTATTTTCGTTTCCAGCAGTGCGCGGCAAGAAGGTCACAGCTGCGTTTGACGGCGGCAGGCTGACCTCGGATGGCGGGGTCCTGGTGCTGGCTCAGGCCGAGCGCATGATGGGGCTCTGCCAGCGGCTTGCGGCGTGTATTGCCGATCCGCGCGATCCTGCTCGGGTGGTTCATCGGCTTGAAGATATCCTGCGCGCGCGGATGTTCGCGATCGCCTGCGGCTATGAGGATGCCGATGATCTCGACGCTCTGCGCGATGATCCGGGCTTCCGCCTTGCGCTGGGCAAGCTGCCGGGATCGGGTGCGGGGTTGGCCAGCCAACCGACGATGAGCCGCTGGGAGAATGCGCCGAGCACGCGCGAGCTGGCAAAGATGCTGGGGATCATGATCGACATCTACTGCGCCAGCTACCCCACTCCGCCGGCGGCGGTGACGCTGGATATCGATGACACCTGCGACGTCGTGCACGGCTATCAGCAACTCTCCTTCTGGAACGGACATCATGGGGAGCGCTGCTTCCTGCCGATCCATGTCTACGACACGGCAACGGGCCGGCCGGTGGCGATGCTGCTGCGCACGGGCAAGACGCCTTCTGGCAAGGAGGCGGCAGGGCATATCCGGCGTCTGGTGCGCCATCTTCGCCGCCACTGGCCCGATACCCACATCACCATCCGCGGTGACGGGCATTATGGACGGCCCGAGGTCATGGCCTTCTGCGAGGCGGCCCATGTCGATTACGTGTTCGGTCTGCCGACCAACGCCGCGCTGCGCGCTGATCCGGTTATCGTCACTGCCGCCGATGCCTGCGCGGTCCGCCGCGCCGAGTGCCAACTCCCGGTCCTGCGCAGCTATGCCGAGACCCGCTACGGCGCGAAGAGCTGGAACCGCCAGCGCCGCGTCGTCGCCAGGATCGAGGCCAGCACGCTGGGCATGGATATCCGCTACGTCGTCACATCGCTCACCGAAAGCTCGGCCGAGCACATCTATGACACGCTCTACTGCGCGCGCGGGCAGGCCGAGAACCTGATCAAGCTGCACAAGACCCAGCTGGCCAGTGACCGCACCTCGTGCCGGTCGGCGAACGCCAACCAGATGCGCCTGATCCTGCACACCGCTGCCTACTGGCTGCTGTGGCGCGTTCAGCAGGCGATCCCAAAGACCACCGCTCTGGCAAAAGCCGAGTTTACGACCCTGCGCCTGCGGCTGCTCAAGGTTGCTGCCCGCGTCATGGAAAGCGCCACCCGAATCCGCGTAGCGTTCGCCTCTGCGTGCCCCGATGCCGATCTGATGCGTGCCATCGTTCTCGCGCTCAAGCCTGCGCCGACGTAGCGGGCGCGGCAGTGCCGCAGAAACCCCGAGCCAAGTCCTTCAACCAGAAAAGCCCATCGATCACAGCGCGGTGAAACAGACGCCAGCGGTGCCGCACGCCCGCTCTACGCCGCCGCACGCAGCAGTGGCGTCAAGCTCGCGCCGAGAGGCGCCCAACCGCATCGCCGTGAATAAGAGAGGCTAATCTGCACCCTTTCGTTTCCGCCCTCCCATCCCGGGTTGGGGCGATTTCCTCGATGGAGCGGAGGGCGCGGCCTTCGGGCCGCCCGGCTTCCGCTCTCACGTCGGGCAGAGTTCCCACGCAAGGTGCACCGGCGAAGCGGCGCAACAAGCGAACGGGAATCGCCTGTGCGGTTGAGTGAACCTTCACAACGTCCAAGAAAAGCTCAGGAAGGGGGAGCCGGCAATTTCGGGAGTTGGTGTCGCCGAGTTGCAACACTGTGACGCGCTTGCACGAATTGCACCACGCGGCCGGTCCCGATCGGGGTATGGGCGCTGCGCGACGTTGTCAACAAGTGGCCGTCTCGCGCGACGATAAGCACCTGTTCGTCCACGTCAATCCCGGCCGCGAAGGCGACTGCCCGTTCCGGGTCCACAAGGCCGACGACCTCAGCGGGCTGTCGCGCAGGCTCGCCGCCGATCCGATGGGATTCCGCAGCGCCACCCGGGTCAACGACGTTGGATACGGTAGCGCCAGGCCGCAGCGCCGCAAGCGGTTGCGCTCCCGTTTCGCACCCCGTTCGCGGGCGCAGGCCTACTCGACGCGGCTGCCGCGCACGCCCTTGCGGCCGTTGAAGCTGACCCAGAAGGTTCCCATCGCCGCGGGCTTGAACTCGACCGTGTCGCCGACTTCGGGCGCGCGGAATCGGATCGAGTTGCTTTTCAGCCGCCACATCGCGCCGCCGTCCGCGATCCAGATGAACCATTCGTTGCGGCCTGCCTGCTGCACGCGGGCGACGGTCGAGACCAGGCGGTCGGCCTCTTCCTCTTCGTCCTCGTCCACCGCGAGGATGCCGCCTCTGGGGACCGAGAAGCCGAACAGGGCGCGCCGGGCCTCGGTGATCTCCTCGGTCTCGACGACCTTCACTTCGCCTCCTTCCGCCGCATCCACCAGCGCGCCGGCCGCCCGGTCGAAACAGGCGAGGCGTTCGGCATCCTCGGCGATCTCGCGGCAGGCGGCGAGCGTGCCGACGAGCGGGCTGTCGGCGATGCGGTCGCGCGCGCGGGGTTCGTCCTGCGCGTGAAGCGACGCCAAGGGCGCAGCGAGGAGGGCGGCGGCCAGGACAGCCAGCGGGCGCAGCCTTGGAAAGGTCGTCATGCTCGTGTCTTTTCCTCGATGGGGCGGGAAGGCGAGGGCGCCTGGGCGAGCGTCCCCGCGTCCCTGCGCGATCCGGTCATTCGGGCAGAAATCCGGGCTGGTTGTCGCCCACGAATTCGCGCGCGGCGGCGTTGCCCCGGCGCGCGAGCAGTTCCCATTCGCGATTGGTCATGCAGGTCCGTTTGCGCCGGGCGCGCGATCCGATGACGGCTTCGGTCCTGCAGCGCACGAAATCGGGATGCGAACGGTCGGTGATCTTTTCCGGCTTCGCAGCTTCGTCCGGCGCGGCCTCGGCTGCCGCATCGACCTGTCCGGTCGCGGGGTCGGCGCCGGTTTCGGGTGGAGTTGCGGGCTCGGCCATGGTGGCGGGCGCGGCCTGGAACAGGATGAGCGCGGCAAGGAACAGGGGTGTCGTGAACATCGGCAGGCTTCCGTGGTAAGGGCAAGGCCCTAGCACAGCGGGCCTCCGGGCGAAATGGCGGCGAAAAGGAAAAGGGGCGGGCCCTTGCGAGGCTCGCCCCTTCCTTTAGCCCGGCAGCGCCGAACCGGCTTCGGCTTAGAAGCTGAAGCGGATGTTCGCGCTGTAGCGACGACCCAGCGGATCGTAGGTCGACGGGAAGACGTTGCCCGAGTTGAACGAGGTCGAACCAATGTCCGAACCGACCACGGAGGGCTGGTTGTCGAACAGGTTGATTACCGTCGCGGTGAACAGCACGTTCTGCATCACGTCCCACTGGAAGGTCAGGTCGAAATAGCTTTCCGCAGGGATCTGCGTGAAATCGACCTCGCCGAAGACCGGGGAGTCGCCGATGAAGGCCGGACCCTGGTCCGCGATGTCTTCCGGTTCCTGCTCGACCCCGCTGAGGTAACGCCACCGCAGCGACAGCGAGTAATCGTCCATGAAGCTGAGCGTCGTGCGCTGGTTGAACACGAATTCCGGCTGGACGTTGCAGTTGACCGAGTAGAAGCCGACGCAATCGCGGAACAACGAATTCGGGTCGCCCGCATTCGCCTGGAAGCGGTTTTCGTTGGTCCAGGTGCCCTCGAAGTTGAGGTTGAGCCGGATGTCGTCGGTCAGGTCGGAGCCGTAGTTCACGCGAACGTCGATACCATCGGTCTGGATGCGACCCAGATTGGTGAGGTTGAGCAGGACCCCGCGAACTTCGTTCTGGGCCCCCGCGATCTCACCGGTGCTGGCGCTGCGTTCGATCAGCTGGCAGTTGGTGTTGGTCGCGAAATCGAGATTGTCCGAATTGTAGCAACCCCGGATGATGTCGCCGATGGCGGGCGAGGTGATCGCATCCTCGATCGCGATGTTGAAGTAATCGACCGTCAGCGTCAGGCCCGGAACGAAATCGGGCTGTGCGATGAAGCCGACCGTCCAGGTTTCGGCCTGTTCGGTGTCGAGGTTGAGATTGCCGCCGGTGGTGACGTTGATCTGGCCCGCCGGAGGCTGACCGATCAGGCCGTTGTTGACGATCGAGGCCGGTGCGCCCTGGGCGATACAGACCGCCGCAAGCTGGGCGTCGGTGGTCGGCGCATTGCCCGCGCACGGATCCTGCGACAGGTTGTCGAGGCCCGTGACCTGCGGGAAGAACAGCTCACCGATGGTCGGCGCCCGCGCCGCCCGCTGGTAGTTGCCGCGCAGCGAGAAGCCGAGCACCGGTTCCCAGGTCAGGCCGGCCTTCCAGGTGAACTCGTTGCTCGAAAGCTCGTAGTTCGAATAGCGGCCGCCCAGGTCGAGCGTCAGGTTTTCGGCGAAGGGGAGCCCTTCGAGAATCGGGACCACGAGTTCGCCGTAGACGTCGAACACGTCGTACGAACCGCTGAAGTTCGGGTCCGCACCGCCCGCGCCGACGATCGCACCCGGCGTCTGCGAGGCTTCGTCCGAAACCTGGCTGGTCGAGAATTCGCGATATTCCGCACCGACCGCGAAGTTCACCGGACTGTCGGCGAACAGCGTGATCGGCAGGTCGCCGAACACCGAGCCCTGCACCGTGCCGATCGACGACTGGTCGATGATCTGCTGGGTCAGGTTGAACACGAAGTCCTGCGCGGCCTGGCTGCCGAGGTTGCCCTGTGTGCCGAACAGGTTGACCGGTTCACAGCCGCGCGAGGTGTCGATGCACTGCACGCCGCCCTCGCCATCGGGGATGGCAAGGACCGACTGCTGCAGGCGATCGGCGCGCGCGAAGCCCGACTGGCGCTGAATACGCTCGGATTCGCCGTAGGTGGCGAACAGGTCATAGTCGATGTTGTCGGTGATCGAACCGCGCGCACCCACGACCATGTTGAACAGCGTGGTGGTGAAGTCCGAATCGCGGGTGCCGATTTCGACCGTACGACGACGCACCTGCGCGTCGAAAGTGCGGTAGGCGGGGTTCGACGTGCCGTCGGGGAGTGTCGAACCGAACGGCGTGTTGCGCGCCGCCTCGTAATCGGCCGCGGAGAGACCCAGCGCATCGCCGAAACGCTGCGCGATGGCATCGGGGATCAGCGGGTTGTTGAGGTTGTATTCGAAGGTGTTGAAGAACGAACCGCCCGGCGCGATGATGGTCGACACGGTCTGCTTCGAGAACACGGCCTGCGAATAGAGTTCGATCGCCGGGCTGATCTCGTAATTGGCCGCGCCGTACATGTTGAACCGTTCGAACGGCGTCTGGAAGATGTTGAGCGGGTTGAAGTTGTACAGGTCGACGCCGCTGAAACCGCCCGGCTTGATGTCCGTGCCTTCGTCGTTGATCTGGCCGTTCACGCTGCCTTCCGGGCCGTTGAACACGATGTAGGACGGGACCGTTGCCGACGAACCGCCCGCCGTGCCGGTGAACGAACCGACGTTGAAGATCGAGAAGTCGCGGTCGCCCTGGAAGACTTCGGCCTGGTCCTGGTAGCCGACGCTGAGGACCGCGTTGCCGCGACCGTCGTCGAAATTGGCACCGATCGTCATTTCGGCGCGATACATCTCGCCGTCGCCGCGCTCGGTGATCTGGTTGGTCAGGTCGAGCTGGATGCCGGCGAAGTCGCGCTTGGTGATGAAGTTGACGACACCCGAAACGGCGTCCGCACCATAGGTGGTGGTCGCACCGCCGGTCAGGATGTCGGTCCGTTCGAGCACCGCGATCGGGATGTTGTTGAGGTCGACGCGGCCGGATTCGTCCGCGGGGACGAAGCGGCGACCGTCGAGCAGGACGAGGTTGCGCTGCGAACCGATGCCGCGCAGGTTGACGAAGCTGGCGCCGCCGTTGCCGTTGTTGACCTGGGCGCCCACGCTCGGCACCGCGCCGGGCAGTTCGCGCAGGAACTGTTCGGCGACGTTCGTACCGCGCAGGGTCAGTTCCGCTTCGTCGACCGCGGCAACCGGGCTCGACAGCCGCAGGTTGGGGTCGGTGACGCGCGAACCCGTGACGATGATCGCCGGGGCATCGGTCGCGGCAGGCTGCGGACGGGTGCCGGCATCCTGCGCGACGGCTTCGTCCTCTTCCTCGAGGTCGGTCTGTTGCGCCAGGGTCGGCGAGGCCGCCAGCGCGAGGCCGACCGCAAAGGAGCCGGCGCTCAGACGCAATAGCGTGGACTTTCTCATGTAATCTGTACCCTTTCGTTTCCGCCCCCCCATCCCGGGGTCGGGCCATTTCCTCGATGGAGCGGAGGGCGGTATACGGACCGCCCGGACTCCCCTCTCACGTCGGGCAAGGTTCCAACGCAAGGTGCGCCGACGAAGCGGCGCAACAAGCGAACAGGAATCGCCTGTGAAGTGGAATGAACGTTCCGGGTGTCCAAGAAAAGCTCAGCAAGGGAAAACCGCCAATTTCGGGCGCCGGTGTCGCCATGTTGCAACACTGTGACGTGCTTGCGCGAACTGCATCGCGCAATGCGTTTGCTGCACCATTGCAACGTGGCTTGCGGTGCGTCCCTCGCCGCGTTCCTTGCCGCGTCCCTGCCGTAGGGCGCGTTAGGTCTCGCGGCCGCCCGCGGATGTCACGTCGAAGGCGATCGTCATCCGCTCGGCCGATCCGAACGGGGTGGTGCCGTGATAGAGCGTGGAGGGGAACAGCGCGAGCCGGCCTTCGCGCGGCTCGATCGTGGCGAGCGGTGGCAGGTCGAGCCCGAGCTCGGGCGGCGGACAACCGATTTCGAGCCAGCCGGGCGGGCGCTCGCCCTCGCCGACGGGCGCGTGGGCTTCCTCCGGCACGACGAGGTAGAGCGCGCTCGAGACGATCCCCTGCGGGTGGATGTGCGCGGTGTGGTAATCGCCCTGTCCCCCCGCTCCGCCGCCCGCCAGCCGGACCGACCACGAACCGAGCAGCTGCCACGGCGTCTCGCGGTGGCGCAGCAGCGGGTGCGCCGCGTCGCGCGGCGGCAGGCCCGCGCGGTGAAGCTCGAGCGTCGCGCGGATCGCCTCGTGCAGTTCGGCAAGGACCGGCTCGGTCCGGTGGAACAGGATGCCGCGCGTCTGCGTGCCCCCGCGCAGGCTCTGGCCGAGCGGCATGGTCGAACGGGCATGGATCGCACGCAAGGCCTGCGCCGCGTCGGCCACCAGCCCGTCCCGCCCGGCCAGTTCGCGAAAGCCCACCAGCCCCGCCTGCCCGTGCAGCCAGGCCGCCCGTTCGCGCGATGCCGCGTCCTCGCCCAGCCGCCAGGCGATCCCGCGCAGCGCCCAGGCCCCGATGTCCCGCGGATCGGCGGCGAGCGCGCGGTCGAGGCAGGCGTGGGCGCGCGGCAGGTCGCGCGCGCGCAGGGCGTGGCGCGCCTCGTTGCGGAACCGGATCGGGCGGGAGTCGGCAAGCCGCGCGAAGATCGCCTCGGCCCGGTCCCAGTCGCCCGCCGAGCCGCAATGCACCGCCTCGAGCAGGGCGAAATGCGGCTCGCGCGGGAAGCGCGCGCGGGCCTCGGCGGCGATGGCGGCGGCCTCTTCGGCGCGATCGAGCCCGGCCAGCGCCTCGACATGGGCGTGCGCGATGTTGGGATCCTGCGGCGCCTTCCTCGCGGCCTCGGCGAAGGGGGCGGTCCAGTCGGCCTCGCCCGCGGCGTGCTTCAGCCCGGCGAGGAAGGTCAGCGCGGCGATGAAGCCCGGGGCCTGCGCGCAGATCTGTTCGGCCACGATCCGCGCGCCCGCGACGTCGCCGGCGAGTTCGAGCGCCTGCGCCTTGCCGAGCCACAGGTCCGCATCGCCCGGATTGACCGCGAGCGCCGCGTCGAACCGGGCGAGCGCATCGGCTTCGCCCCGTTCGAGCGCGACCCGCGCGCGGCCATGGAGCGCCCGCGGATGGCGCGGCTCGCGGGCGAGCGCCGCCTCGTACCAGCGTGCCGCCTCGGCCGGACGCCCGCAGGCGCGGTGCGAGAGCGCGGCAACGCTGCCATAGCGCGCGAGCGTGCGGCCCGCGCCCTCGTGCGGGCGGATCGCGGCGAGCGCTTCCTCGTGCCGGCCGAGCCGCTGCAGGGCGATCGCGTGGTTGAGCGCGTAATCCACCATCGCGGGCGCGTTGGTGCAGGCGGCGGCGAAATGCGCGGCGGCCGCCTCGGCGTCGTTCGATCTCAGCGCGATGTCGCCTGCCGCATCGGCCAGCGCGGCATCGGCGGGATGGGCGCGCCGCGCCTCCTCGACGATGGCCCGCGCGCGCGCCAGCTGGCCGCGCTGCAGCGCCATGCGGACGCGCACCATCGCCTCGGGCGCCGACAGGGAAGGGGCCGCGCTCATGCCGGGCGCAGCCGGCCGGTCGTGGCGCGCGTGCGCTCGAGCGCGGGATTCCCCGCGAGAGGCGTCGTCGTCTCCATGGTGCTCACGGCGCGAGTGCCTGCCAGCCGTGCGCCGCGCTGGCAAGCCGCGCGCGCCGTGCCGGTCCGTTTTGCCCGCTTGATTCCGGCGAAGGCCTCTCATAGGCGAGTTCCAAACCGAAACCGGTTTTTCGAAGGGGATCAAAGGAGAGAGAGATGAGCACAGCTTACATCGTCGAAGCCGTCCGCACCGCCGGGGGGCGGCGCGGCGGGCGTCTTGCGGGGGTGCACCCGGTCGACCTGCTCGCGGCGTCGCTCGACGCGATCGTCGAGCGCAGCGGGATCGATCCGAACGCGATCGACGACGTGGTGACCGGCTGCGTCACGCAGGCGGGCGAACAGGCGATGCAGGTCGGGCGGATGGGCGTGCTCGCCTCCAACCTGCCGGATTCGACCCCGGCGGTGACGATCGACCGGCAATGCGGCTCCTCGCAGCAGGCGATCCAGTTCGCCGCGCAGGCGGTGATGTCGGGGACGCAGGACGTGGTCATCGCGAGCGGCGTCGAAAGCATGAGCCGCGTGCCGATGGGTTCCAACGCGACGCTGCACATGAAGGAGGGGCTCGGCCACTACAAGTCGCCGCGGCTGGAGGAGAAATTCCCCGGCGTGCAGTTCAGCCAGTTCATGGGCGCGGAAATGATCGCGCAGAAGCACGGCTTCACCAAGGACGATCTCGATCGCTTCGCCCTGTCGAGCCACGAAAAGGCGATCGCCGCGACGCAGGGCGGCGCCTTCGAAAGCGAGATCGTTCCGGTGGAGATCGAAACGCCCGAAGGCACCGAAATGCACACGGTCGACGAAGGCATCCGTTTCGATGCGAGCCTCGAAGGGATTGCGGGGGTCAAGCTGCTCTCGCCCGAGGGCAAGATCACTGCGGCTTCGTCGAGCCAGATCTGCGACGGGTCGAGCGCGGTGCTGGTCGTTTCCGAAGAGGCGCTCAAGAAATACGGCCTCACCCCGATCGCGCGCATCCACAACCTCACCGTCACCGCGGGCGATCCGGTCATCATGCTGGAGGAACCGCTGTTCGCGACCGACCGGGCGCTCGAGCGGGCCGGTCTGAAGATCGAGGACATCGACCTCTACGAGGTGAACGAGGCCTTCGCCCCCGTGCCGCTCGCCTGGCTCAAGCACACCGGCGCCGACCCGGACAGGCTCAACGTCCACGGCGGGGCGATCGCGCTCGGCCACCCGCTCGGCGCATCGGGGACCAAGCTGATGGCGACGCTGGTCCACGCGCTGAAGCGCCACGGCAAGAAATACGGCCTGCAGACGATGTGCGAAGGCGGCGGCGTCGCCAACGTCACCATCGTGGAGGCCGTGTGATCTCCCGCGGGTCCCTGCGCAGGCAGGGACCTCCCGCCAAATCGCACGAGGTCCCCGCCTTTGCGGGGCCTCGCCGAAGTTTCATCTGAGAGGAAAACCACCATGGAAGTATCTGCCAACACCCCTGCCGTCGTCACCGGCGGCGCCTCCGGCCTCGGCCTCGCCACCGCCCGCGCGCTCGCCGCGAAGGGCGCCAAGGTCGCGATCTTCGACCTCAAGGAGGAAGAGGGCGAGAAGCGCGCCGCCGAACTGGGCGGCGTGTTCTGCAAAGTCAACGTGACCAGCGACGAAGAAGTCGACGCCGCCTTCGCCAAGGCGCGCGAGGCCCACGGGCAGGAGCGGATCCTGGTCAACTGCGCCGGGATCGGCAACGCGATCAAGACCGCCAGCCGCGACAAGCAGACCGGCGAGATCAAGCATTTCCCGATTTCCGCCTTCGACTTCGTGATCCAGGTCAACCTCATCGGGACGTTCCGCTGCATCGCCAAGTCGGCGGCGGGCATGATGACGCTCGACCCGCTGTCCGAGGACGGCGATCGCGGCGCGATCGTCAACACCGCGTCGGTCGCCGCCGAGGACGGCCAGATGGGCCAGGCGGCCTATTCCGCGTCCAAGGGCGGCGTCGTCGGCATGACCCTGCCGATCGCGCGCGACCTGATGAAGGAAGGCATCCGGGTGAACACCATCCTTCCGGGCATCTTCGACACCCCGCTGATGAACGCCGCCCCGCCGCAGGTGAAGGAAGCGCTCGCCGCATCGGTCCCGTTCCCCAAGCGGCTCGGCCAGCCGGAGGAATACGCCAAGCTCGCCATGTGCATGATCGAAACCGGCTATTTCAACGGCGAGGACGTGCGCCTCGACGGCGCGATCCGGATGGCGCCGCGCTAGGATCGGCGCGATCGACAGGGCCGCACGGCCCCCTTTGCCGACCGCGTGTCGGCCACACGAATTTGCCGACCGCTTGTCGGCAATGGGAAAAGGCCCCCGCCGCCTGCCGGGCAGCGGGGGCCTTTTCGCCTGCGCCACCCGGACAGCCCGGTGCGATGCGGCGCGGGCGCGCGATCGATCGGGATGGCGGCGGCCGCGGCTCGTCGCGCATTAGGCGTCGCTGCCTTACGCCGGGAGCGGGCCCCGCCGGAGCCGGATCGCCCGCCGGCCCTCGAGTCGCCGCTTTGAGCGGATCGAGGCAGGCAGCGTTTCCACGTGCAAGCGCGCCTTTACCCGGCGTTTACCTGACGGGGCTAACACTTCACCTTTTCGGCCCTGCGCTGCGGCCCGCGTCGAAGGAGGTGATGATGCGTGATAACGTGACCGATCTTGCGGTGGTCCTTGCCGGGATCGGGGCCGGGCTTTGGCTGCAGGACGTCGTGGCGGGATTGACCGGGGCGAGCGGGATCAAGCTGTTGTTCGGTCAGGCCGTGATCTGGAGCGCGGTCATCGGGGTGAGCGTGTCATGGCTCGCGCGCCGGAGGCTCGCCGCGCTGGCCCGCCGCCTTTCCGTGCAGCTCGAGGCCCGGCAGGCAACGCCGCTCGCCCGCCGCGCCCGCGCGGGGCGGGGCGAACGCGCCGCCGGGGTGCTGTTCGCGCTCGGTGGGGCGGCGCTCACCGCGCTTGCGCTCGTCGATGCGACCACTTTCACCGGTCTGTTCGTGGAGGACGGGCCGTTCGAATATGGCTCGGCGCTGCTCTACCTTTTCGCCGCCTGGGCCTGCCTCCTGCTTGCCGTGCGTGCGCGCGGAGGTGGCCGCGGGCGGCTGGCCCTGTGGCTCGTCGGGCTTGCCGCGATGTTCGTGTTCGTCGGCGGGGAAGAGATAAGCTGGGGTCAACGCATCGTGGGTTTCGGCACGCCCGACGCCCTCGCCGCGGTCAACGTGCAGGGCGAATTCACGCTCCACAACGTCTGGTCGAATTCGCTGTTCGTCTATCCCGGCCTAGCGGTGACGGCGGTGCTGCTGTTCGTGCTGCCGCTGGTCCACCGCCATGTGCCGACGATGCGACGGCTGCTCGACGCGCTCGAATTCCCGGTCGCGCCGCCGCTTGCGGCGGGGCTCTATGCCTTCGCGGTCGCGTGTTACGCGGTGACCGGGCTGGCGCTCGGCACCCCGACGCCACTGCCGATCAACTGGTCGGACCACCTGCCGCATTACGACGACGAATTGCTCGAATTCCTGATCGCGGCGCTGTTCGCGATCCAGGCAGGCAGCCTGTGGCGGATCGCGCTGCCCGGCGGCGAGGCGGAGGTCCGGCAGGGGCAGGGCGGACTGGCGGCGGAATAGGTCCCGATCCCCGCCGCACCCCGCGCGCGGCGGCGGGGCCGGCCGGGGGAGGTTTCATGAAGTAAGGGGGCTTGCGCGGCTCTTTGCGAGGTCAGGCGAGGCCGGGCGTTGCCGGGACGATCGCATAGGCGAAGAGGATCGCGCTCATGCAAAGCGAGATGGCGGCGGCGATGAGGTTGCGGCTGGTATCGGGGGTGAACATGGCGGGTCTCCTTGCTTCTCGTTCGTCTGCGGCGGCGGCGAGGGCCTCCGCTCGATGCCCGACGCTTTGCACGGCCCGTGCCAAACCTGCCGAAGCGCGCGAATCCGTGCTTGCGGGGGAACCCGGCGCGAAGGCTGCCGAGCCCGCGATGCAAAAGGTCGGGGATTTTTCCCAATCCTTGGGGCGGCGTTTCTCCCGCCTCCGTCCCTTCGCCAATCTGGCAGGTTTTCCTTTCGCAAGGGGCGTGCCATCGTGCCTGCGGAAGGAGAGCAGCATTCATGACCGACTACACCCAGATCACCGTCAGCAAGGCCGACGGCATCGCCACCATCACCCTCGACCGCCCCGACAAGATGAACGCCTACACCCGCACCATGGGCGAGGAGATCATCGCGGCGATGGACGATATCGATGCCGACGACGGCGTGCGCGCGGTGATCTTCACGGGAAGCGGGGAAAGGGCCTTCTGCGCGGGCGCCGACCTCACGCCCGAGAACGGCGGCCAGGTCTTTGCGAGCGGCGATGACGTCGCCGACCTTTCGGACGAGCGGGTCCGCGACGGCGGGGGGCTCCTCACGCTGCGCCTGTTCGAAGCGAAGAAGCCGCTGATCGCGGCCTGCAACGGGGTCGCCGTTGGGGTCGGCGCGACGATGCAGCTCGCCATGGACATCCGCCTCGCCAGCGAGACGGCGCGCTACGGCTTCGTCTTCGCGCGGCGCGGGATCGTGCCCGAAGCCGCTTCGAGCTGGTTCCTGCCGCGCATCGTCGGGATCAGCCAGGCGCTGGAATGGTGCTATTCGGGCCGGGTGTTCGATGCGGCCGAGGCGAAGGCCGGCGGCCTCGTTCGCTCGGTCCACGCGCCCGGTGACCTCATGTCCGCCGCGCGCGACCTCGCGGGGGAGATCGCCGCGAACACCTCGGCCATTTCGGTCGCCATGACGCGGGCGATGATGTGGCGCCTGATGAGCGCGGATCACCCGATGGAGGCGCACAAGATCGATTCGCGCGCGATCTACCGGCTTTCGCGCGGGGCCGATGCGAAGGAGGGCATCGCGAGCTTCCTCGAAAAGCGCCCCCCGGCCTATCCCGGCAAGGTGAGCGAGGACATGCCCGATTTCTATCCGTGGTGGGAACAACGCGCCTACGAATAGGCGGGCGTATCGAGGGCGGTTCGGCACGGGCGGCGGCGAGGTGACGCTTGCATGACGTGGTGGTTTCATTAGAAACCATCTTCGATGACCAGAACCCTTGCCGCCGATGCGCCCGCTGCCCTCGCCAGCGAAGAACCCTGGGGACTGGGCGGTTTCCTGCCCTATCGCCTGTCGATCGCCTCCAACGCGGTCAGCAGCCTGATCGCCGAGCGGTATCGCAAGCGCTTCGGCCTCAAGATCCCCGAATGGCGGGTGATGGCGGTGCTCGGCGATGCGGGCGGACCCGTGGGCCGCACGCAGCGCGACCTCACCCGCGCGACGCTGATGGACAAGGTGGCGGTCAACCGGGCGTGCAAGGTGCTCGAGCAGCGCGGCCTCGTCGCGCGCGCCGCGAACGAGGCGGACGGGCGCTCGCACCTGCTCGAACTGACGGGCGAGGGCCGCGCGGTCCATGCCGAGATCATGCCGCTCGCGCTCGCGACCGAGGCCGAGTTGTTCGAAGGGCTGGCGCCCGCAGAACAGGAGCAGATGAAGCGCCTGCTCAGGCGGATCTACGAGCGCGCGATCGCCCTGTCGGAAGACCCGCCCGAAGGCTGAGGCCCGCCGCCCGGACGCGCGAACCGGCCGGATCCGCGCGTGGCGGGTCCGACCGGTTCGTGTGCGTGCGGCGCGCGCTACTTGATCAGCGCGTCCGAGATCGAGCAGGCGGCCGGGCCGAGGATGACCACGAACAGCACCGGCAGGATGAACAGGATCAGCGGCACCGTCATGATCGCGGGCAGGCGCGCGGCCTTTTCCTCGGCGCGCATCATGCGCTCGTTGCGGAATTCGGCCGACAGCACGCGCAGCGCGGAGGCGAGCGGGGTGCCGTAACGCTCGGTCTGGATCATGGTGGTGACAACGCCCTTCACCGCTTCCAGGTTGACCCGGTAGGCGAGGTTGTTGAACGCCATCTTGCGTTCGTTGAGGAAGGACAGCTCGATCGCGGTGAGCGCGAATTCGTCGCCGAGTTCGGGATAGGCCCGGCCCAGTTCCTTCGCCACGCGGTTGAACGCGGCGTCGACGGTAAGGCCGGCCTCGGCGCAGATGACGAGCAGGTCGAGCGCGTCGGGCAGGCCCTTCTGGATCTCCTTCGTGCGCTTCTGCGCCTTGTTGGAGAGATAGAGTTCTGGCCCCTTGTAGCCGAGGAAGACCGACGCCCCGAAGGCGAGCGAGCGTGTCATCGGGCTCCAGTCGGGCCAGTATTCGACCACGTAGATCATCATCCCGGCAACGAGGCCGAAGGCGATCGGCAGCACCGCGCGCAGGCCGATGATGACGACCGCGAGTTCCTTGTTGCGGTAGCCCGCATGGGCGAGCTTCTGCTGCACCGCCGCGACCTGGCTCTGCTGCAGGACGTTCATCCGGCTTAGGCGGTCCTTGACCCGGTCGGTCGTGTCGGTCCGCCGCACGAGGCTGGTGCGCTTCTTCGCGCCCGAGTTGACGATCCCCGCCTTCAGCTCCTCGCGCCGGGCGTTCAGCGACTTCACCCGCTTCGCCATCGGGTCCTTGATCGTGATCGCGGCGTAGATCGCGAAAAGCACGGCGAGGGCGGCGATCCCGGCCAGGATCGAACCGACGAGGATGACGTCGAAGCCGAGCAGGGTGGGTCCGGGAGGTTGTGCGATCATGGTGTTTCGTCCCGAACTCAGATTTCGAAGCTGACCATCTTGGCCATGATGAACACGCCGATGCTCATCCAGATGAGCCCGCCCAGACCGGCCACCATCAGGCGTTCATCGACGAAGAAACCGCCGATGTAGTCCGGGTTGATCCAGTAGATCATGGCGAAGACGATGAAGGGCAGCGAGCCGACGATGTAGGCCGATGCCTTCGATTCCGAACTCATCGCCTTGATCTTGAGCTTCATCTGGGCGCGCTTGCGCAGCACGTCGGCGAGGTTCGACAGGGTTTCGGCGAGGTTGCCCCCGGTTTCCCGCTGGATCGCGAGCGTGATGCAGAAGAAGTTGAATTCGGGGATGTCGAGCCGGTCGGCGGTTTCCTGGAGCGAATCCTCCATCGTCTTGCCGATCTTGATCCGTTCGGTGACGCCCTTGAACTCGATCCCGACCGGGCCGGGCACTTCCTGCGCGACCACGGCGAGCGTTTCGGTCACCGGGAGGCCCGAGCGGAGCCCGCGCACGAGCAGCTCGATCCCGTCGGGGAACTTGGCGTTGAAGGCATTGGTGCGCTGCTTGATGAAGAAGCCGACCACCATGTGCGGCAGCCCCGCGCCGACCAGCAGGCCGAGCCCGAGCGAGAGCAGCAGCGCGCCGCTCTGGATGAAGATCACCACCGCCACTGCGAGCCACAGGCCGAGGCTGGCGTAGAGATATTGCGACAGGGTCCAGCCCTTGCCGGTCCGGTCGAGCCGCATCGCGAGCGCTTCCAGCCGCGAACCCGATCCGGCCTTGCGGTAGAGCTTGGGCTTGCGCGCCGCGACCGCGCGCTTGAACTGGCTTTCGACCTTGGCGTCGAGGCTTTCGGAATGGCGGTAGCGCAGCGCCTCCAGCCGGCGCTTCTGCGCCTTGCCGGCGCCCGCGCCCTGCACGGCGAGGTAGATCACCACCAGCACGCTGAAGATCACGCCCGTGACGAGCAGGGTCTGTAGAAAACTCATGCCATCGGCTCCTGCCTCGTGTGTCTACCCGGCGTTCGACCGCCCGGCCGCGGGGCGGGGCGCCGGCGCGCTTGCGCGGCGGCGGCCCCGGCGCGGCGGATCATTCGGCCGCTTCCGCCTCGGCCTTCTTCGCGTCCTTCTTCGCCAGCAGCGACTTGAAGTCGAACCCGCCGAGCAGGGACTTCTTCTCCTGGCCGACGCTTTCTAGATCGTCCTGGCTCGCGCCGACGATGCGTTCGGCGATCTGCCTGATCGCCGCGGTCGCCTTGCTCGCGCGGTTGGCATCGACGAAGACCTGCCCCAGCTTGGCCGCGTTCGACGCCGCCTTGATGTCGTAGGGCACGGAAAAGTCGATTCGGCGCTCGATCGAGGCCTCGAAATCGCTTTTCGAGATCTCCGCCACGCCCGGCTGGACCTTGTTCGCGACGATCATCGGGTGCGCGTGCGCGGCGTTGGTCTTGAGCCAGGACAGGATGCGGATCGCGTCGCGCGCCGAGGCGAGCGTCAGTTCGCAGGTGACGAGGACGAGGTTCACGTCGCCCAGCAGCTGCGGGAAGTTGATCAGCATGTTGCGCGGCATGTCGATGACCGTCATCTCGAAGGCCTGGCGGAATTCCTCCTCCAGCTGGACGAAGGCCGACCCGTCGGTCATCAAGGGCTGGTTGATCGGAGCTTCGGCCGACAGGATCGAGAGGTTGTCGTTCGCCCGGATCATCGCGCGTTCGATGAACAGCCCGTCGATGCGGCTCGGATTGTCGATCGCATCGGTCAGCCCGCGGCCCGGTTCGAGATCGAGCGCGAGCGCGCCGGTCCCGAAATGAACGTCGAGGTCGAGCAGCGCGGTCGGCGCCTTGTGCTGGTCGGAGAACAGCCAGGCGAGCGAGGTCGCGAGCGTCGAGGCGCCGACCCCGCCGCGCGTGCCGACCACCGCGGTCGAGATGTGCCGGCGCACGCTGTCGCCATCGCCCGAACGCGGCGCGGTGAAAACGGTCAGCGCATTGCCCAGCGCATCATGGACCTGCTGCGCCGACAGGGGCTTGAGCAGGTAGTCGTGGATCCCGCTCGCAAGCAGGTCGCGATAGAGCCGCACGTCGTTGACCTGGCCGATCGCGATCACGACCGTCCCCGGCTCGCACACCTCGGCGAGCGCGTTGATGTCGTTCAGGGGATCGCCGCTTTCCGACAGGTCGACGACCAGGATCGCCGGGCTCGCGCTGACGGAGAGCGACTGGATCGCGTTCCTCAGGCCGCCCTTGTTGCACTTCTCCGGCTGCCAGCCCATCTCGATCACGACCGGGCGCAGCACGTCGAGCGCGGTGTCGTCGCAGATATAGGCCGCGAAGGGATCGCGATTGCCGGGAAGACCGTTTTTCCAGGGAGCATTCATGGCTTAGTTTCCTCCTGCACCGCCGCCGCCGCCGCCGCCGCCGCCGCCGCCGCCGCCGGCACCGCCCGCAGTGGCATTCATGAGCCCCTGCGCGCCGGTCGGCGGGGCTTCGCGCAGCGCCTCGATCGCCTTGTTCGAGGTCTGCACGACCGTTTCGCTGTCACCCTTCTTGCCCTCGAGCAGGTCCTGCGGGTCGGCCACCATCGCGGCGAGGTTGCTGTTGGTCGCGCAGCCGAAATTGGGGCTCGTCGCGTTCATGTAGTTGGCATCGGCCGGCCCGGACCAGTCGGGGCAGCCGGGCACGCGCGCCTCGGAACGGGTGATGACGATGCGCGCCTGGCCGGGCTCGAGATAGCCTTCGGTCGTCGGCGCGGTCTCGCTCACGATCAGGCCATAGCGTCCGGCAAGGTCGCTCACCGCGCCCGCGACCGCGGGGTTCTTGCCCGGGTTCTCGATCGAGACGCGGTCGCCATAGCCGAGGTCCATCGCCTCGAACCAGCCGTTGAGCCGCTGCTGTTCGGAGATCGGCAGGCCGCCCGAGCCGGTGTCCACGTCGAGCGTGAAATTGGTCCGCTCGACCACCGGCTGCTTGACCGAATAGAGCGTGCGGTTGGTCGGCATCCCGGCACAGCCGCCGAGCGCGAGGCCAAGCGAGACGGCGATGGCAAGGCCGGGGGCGAAAGCCCGTTTGCGGCGGTGTTGAAGGGTCATGGGGTTCACCTTTCCTCTCGCGTTACAGGCTGAAGCCGGGGGCCGCGGCGTCGGCGGTCCGGTCGGTCCGGCCGCGTCCGCGATCGTCGGCGCGCTTCGCCGGCTTGGGCAGTTGCGGCACCTTGCCGGGCACGATCGCGGCCGGGTCGGCATCGCTGACGTCGGGCGTCGGCGCGTCCTCGCCCGCCGCGGTCGGGCCGGGGCGCTTCGCCCCCGACTGGCCGGCGTGGTTCTGGTAGGCGAGCAGCTGTTCGAGCTCGTTCGCCGAACGATAGCCGTCGGTCGGCAGGGCGATGTCCTTCGCATCGACCGGCTTCACCAGGTAGGGCGTGACGACGATCACCAGCTCGCTCTCCCCGCGGCGGAATTCGCGGCTGCGGAAGAGGTTGCCGAGGATCGGCACGTCGCCGAGGCCCGGCGCCTTGTCGAGCGCGTTCTGCGAATTGGTGCTCATCAGCCCCGCGATCATGAAGCTCTGGCCCGAGCCGAGTTCGACCGTGGTCTCGGTCCGCCTGGTGGTGAGCGCGGGGACCTGGAAACCGTTCAGCGTGATCGAGCCCTGGGTCGACAGCTCGGACACTTCCGGACGCACGCGCATCGAAATGCGGCCGTTCGAAAGCACGGTCGGGGTGTAGGACAGGCTCACGCCGAACTGGCGGAACTGCACCGTGACCTGGCCGAGGCCCTGCGCGACCGGGATCGGGAATTCGCCGCCCGCGAGGAAGGTCGCGGTCTCGCCCGACAGCGCGGTCAGGTTGGGCTGCGAGATCGTGGTGATGAGGCCGAGCCGTTCCGACAGGTCGAGCGCGCCGAGCGTGTCGATCCCGAACAGCCGGCCGAGCCCCGCGATCGAGGTGCCGTCGTTCGAATCGATCGCCGGGCCGGGGATCTCGGTCCCGTCGGGCAGGATGAAGGCCGACTGCGCGACGTCGTTGCCGACGCCGAGCGGGCCGTTCGTCAGCCACTGGTCGCGCCCGCCGAGCTGGCGGCCCGTGCCGACGCCGAAGCGGAAGCCGCTCGACCCGTCGATCTGGGTGAGGTTGCCGCCGATCTCGCGCACGAGGCTGCGGCTGACTTCGGCGAAGCGGACCTGCAGGTTGACCTGCAGGGGCGTCGCCGTCTTCATCCGGCTGATGACGTTGGCTTCCTCGCCGAGGAAGGCCTGGACGAGGCGTTCGGCCTCGGCGGCGTCCTCGGGCGCGGAGACGGTGCCGGTCAGCAGCACCGTGTTGGCGCCCATGGTCGCGACGTTCACCTCGGCATCCGGCATGGCGAGCGCGAGCATCTGGTCGATGCTCGAGATGTTGTTGCCGACCCGAATGTTGGCCGAGAAGATCACGTCGCCCCCGGCATTGCTGGCATAGATCGTCGTCTCGCCCCCGGCGCGGCCGAAGACGTAGAGCTGGTTCTGCGCCTTGATCTGGACATCGGCGATCGCCTCGTTGGCGACGAAGACATCGGTCATCGCGCCCGGCACGGTGACGAGTTCGCCGCGGCCGATCGACAGCACGATCTCCTGGCTGGGCCGTTCGACCTGCTGCGCGGTCGCGGTGGTGGCGGACATCGTCGAAGCGAGCATCGGCACCAGCGCAAGGCCCGCCAGCAGCAAAGTCTTTCTCAGGCGGCTAGTCATTTTTCGACCCCCCAAATCGGTCCGGTTCGGGCGCGGGGTCTGGCCTGCGCGCGCCGTGGTTTTGTTCGTGAGTGCCCCGGTCATCGTCTTTCTCCTCGCGGCACGCGTCAGCGCACCGTCATGGCGGCGGCGGGGACGGTCCGGCCCGCCTCGCCGATGCCCCGGCTGCTCTGCCCGCGCATCGCGCGGGCGGCGGTGATCTTGCCTTCGACCGGGACTTCGATGGTGTTCTGGCCGCGGGTGACGCGCACGCTCGGGCCGGAGGTGGCGGGCGCGCCGCCGACCTTGGCCGAGACGCCCGGCGCGGGCGGCGTGTAGTCGGACTTGCCGCCACCATCCTTCGGCGGGATCGAGGAGCGCTGGAAGCGCGAGACGTCGCCGCCCGTGGCAAAGGTCGCGCCGGTGTCGATCGGGCGGCCCAGGGCGGCGCGCAGGATGCGCTCCTCCTCTTCGGGCGTGGCGGTGTCCGGGATCCGCACCTCGCCCGCAGCGATCGCGCGTTCGAGCTCGGCCTCGTTGTCCGCGATCGAGCGCAGCACGAGGCTCAGCGTGCCGACCGTCTGGGCGACCGCGATCTTCTCCGCGATCTTGGGCGTGACTTCGAGCGTAACCGTGCGGAAGGCGCGGACCATGGTCTTGCCGTTCTCGTCGGTCACCTGTTCGGTCGACTGGTCGGTGGCGAGCACGCGCAGGTTGCGCAGCACCGTTTCCGCGGCGCGCAGCGGCTGGCCGTCGCCTTCGACGGTCTGGGTCAGCACGAGATCGACCCGGTCGCCCGGAAAGACGAAGCCGGCAACGCCCGTGCGGGCCGAGACGGGCACGGTCACCGCGCGCATCCCCGGACCCAGCGCCGCGGCGAGGAAGCCGCGGTCGCCCGGGCTCACCAGCGAGCCCTGGGTGACCGGCTCGCCCGCGGTGACGGGATAGCGCACGACCGTGCCGAGCAGCTGGTTCACGTCGCTTTCGCCGTCGAGGAAATAGGCCTCCCGCACCAGTTCCTCGGGCCACTGCTGGTAGCCCAGCGCGTCGGCGGTGATGATCGTGCCCGCGGGCAGGGCGCGCTGCGCCACCAGCACCTTGGGCCCCGTCGGTTCGGGCGCGGCAGCGACCGCTTCCGGCGCCGCGGTGCCCGCGAACATGCTCCGCGCGGCGAATGCCGTGCCGACCGCGATGATCAGCGCACCGAGCAGCAGAACCAGCTTCTTCCTATCCATGGCTTGTCAGCCCCCTAGTAATTGCCCGGGGTTGGTCGCCGGGCGGGTATGGTTTCGACGGGTAAGCCCGGAAGGGTTAAGATCGGGTTGACCCGGCAGCCGCTCCGGTTGGAAAAGACGCGGCGGTTTCGGCGCTTACCGCGGCTGCTCCGTGCGCGACGACAGCCGGCGCGGCTTGGCGCCCCGCTTCGGGCAGGTAATGCGCGCCCAGCACCCACAGCCCGCCGATCGCGATCGCGACGCCGTAGGGAATGGCGAGTCGCTCGCGCCGGCGGCGCATCAGGTGCCAGCTGCCCATCACCACGGTCAGCACGCCCCCGGCGAGCGCCATCATGACGAGCAGCTGCACGAACAGCGCCGGTTCGATCCACAGCGCGAGCGCGGTGAGGAGCTTGACGTCGCCCCCGCCCATCACGCGCAGGGCGAACAGTCCCGCCAGGATCGCGAAGGCGAGCAGCGCGACGCCGAATTGCAGTGCGATGTCCGGCCACGGCGAAAGGCCCTGCGACCACCAGAACACCGGCGCGCCCAGCGCGATCGCGGCGTTCAGCCAGTTGTCGATCTGCCGCCGCCTGATGTCGGTGAAGGCGGCGAAAAGCAGCGCGATTGCCAAGCCGGCGAGCAGCCCGTAGTGGATGAAATCAAGCATCTTGCCCCCGAATTCTGGGCGCCCGGCAGGTCCGGGCGGCCTTCGCTCGAGGCTGTGCTACAGGTCAGGGCTTACCAAATAGTAACCAAACCGCAGAGGCGACGGATCGGCACGATGGGTAGGGGCGCGGCCTCTCGGGACAGGGACACGGAACGGCCGGCGCCGATCGACCGCCGGGCGATCCCGCCCCATGCGCGCGAGACCGTCTGGCAGGCACCCGACGGGCACGAAGTGCGCCGGATCGACTGGCCCGGCGCCGATCCCGCGCGGCCGCGCGGCTCGATCCTGTTCCTGCCCGGGCGCGGCGACCATTACGAGAAATATCTCGAGACGCTCGAGGAATGGCACCGCGCGGGCTGGCGCGTCACGGCTTCCGACTGGCGCGGGCAGGGCGGCTCCGGGCGGCTCGGGCGGGACGCGGTGACCGGCCATGTCGAGGATTTCGCCCACTGGATAGACGATCTCGCCGCGCTGTGGGCCGCGTGGAAGGCAGGGACGCCGGGCCCCCACGTGCTCGCCGCGCATTCGATGGGCGGGCACCTCGCCATGCGCGCCGTGGTCGAACGCCGCGTCGATCCCGCGGCGCTGGTGCTGTCCGCGCCCATGCTCGGCATCAACGGGCCGCCGCTGCCGCTCGGCGCGCTCCACGCGATCGCGCGGACCATGACCCGGATCGGCGATCCCGCGCGGCAGGCGTGGAAATGGTCGGAAAAGCCGGGCGCGCTGCCCGCGGCGCGCAATGCCCTCCTCACCCATGACGACGAACGCTATGCCGACGAGATCTGGTGGCGGCGCGAACGGCCCGAACTCGTCATCGGCCCGGCGAGCTGGCGCTGGGTCGAGCGCGCCTATGCCTCATGGCGCGGGCTGGAGGCCGCGGGCGCCCTCGAATCCGTGCGCACGCCGGTGCTGATCCTTTCGACCAGCATCGACAAGCTCGTCAGCCATGCCGCCAACCGCCGCGCGGCCGAGCGCCTGCCGAACGCGCGGCTGGTCGAATTCGGCGCTGAAGCGCGGCACGAAATCCTGCGCGAGGTCGATCCGGTCCGCGCCCGCGCGATGCAGGCCATCGCCGCTTTCCTTGACGAGGTCGCGCCAGCGCGGGATTGAGGCGCCATGACCGGGACCACGTATGATTTCGCGGTGATCGGGGCCGGGATGGCGGGCGCGAGCCTCGCCGCCGAACTCGGCCCCCACGCCAGGGTGCTGCTGCTCGAGGCGGAGGACGCGCCGGGCTATCATTCGACCGGCCGCTCGGCCGCGTTCTGGGAACAATGCTATGGCGGGCCGGGCGTCGTCCCGCTGACCCTGCCCTCGGGCCGCTACCTGCGCGAACACGGTTTCCTGAAGGACCGCGGCGCGCTCTATGTCGGCAAGGCGGGGGACGGCGAAACGATGGACGCCTTCATGGCGAGCTTTGCCGGGACGGGCGTGACGATCGGGCGGCTGGGGCGCGCGGGGCTGGTCGAGCGGGTCCCGCTGATGCGCGAGGAATGGGTCGACGCTATCTGGGAACCGGCCTGCGCCGACATCGACGTGGCGGGGCTGCACCAGCACTATCTCAAGGCGTTGCGGGAAGCCGGGGTGGAGCTGGCCGTGAGAGCGCGCGTGGCGTCCCTCGCGCCGGAAAACGGCGGCTGGCGCATCGCCTGCGAGGACGGGCGCAGCTTCCGCGCCGCGCGGGTGGTGAACGCCGCCGGGGCGTGGGCCGATACGATCGCGCGGCTCGCGGGCGCAAGGCCGCTCGGCATAGATCCCAAGCGGCGCACGGTCGTGCAGCTGCGCGTCTCCCCCACCGCGCCCGACGACCTGCCGTTGGTGCTCGACATCAACGGGAGGTTCTATTTCAAGCCCGACAACGGGCGGCTCTGGCTCTCGCCCCATGACGAGGTGCCGAGCGAGCCCTGCGACGCCGCGCCCGAAGAGATCGACGTCGCGCGCGCGATCGACCGGTTCGAGGCGGTGACCAACTGGCGGATCGAAGCGCTCGAACACCGCTGGGCGGGCCTAAGGAGCTTCGCCCCCGACCGCCTGCCGGTCTACGGGCCGGACCCGCGGGTCGCGGGCTTCTTCTGGTTCGCGGGCCAGGGCGGCTTCGGCATCCAGACCGCGCCCGCCGCCGCGCGGCTGGGGGCGCAGCTGCTGCTGGGGCAGGAGGCCGACACGATGACCGCCGGGATCGACCCCGCCGCCTATGGCCCGGCGCGTTTCGACACGGAAAAAACGGCCCGAACCGGCTAGCCAAGGGGGTTTCGATCTGTATGGTGGTCCCGGTTCCGACACGGTTAGGGAAGGGGATGACCGATGGCTCACAAGTTCGAGATCTACAAGGACAAGGCCGGCGAATTCCGGGTGCGTTTCAGCTACAATTCCGAAGTGATGTTCTCGACCCAGGGCTATTCCTCGAAATCGAGCGCGCAGAACGCGATCGATTCGATCAAGAAGAACGGCCCCGACGCGCCGGTCGAAGACAACAGCTGACGCTTGCCGGACGTTGCGCGCGGGGGCGGGCTGACGGACGACATTTCATGGCGCGCCGTCGCTCGAAACGGGGTGTGCGCGCGTGACCTGACCGAACGAAACCCCCGTTCGCGCCCTACCCGCCGTTTTCGCGCGCGATCCGCTCCGCCTCGTCGCTTGCGAGGCGGTCGACCCGGTCGTTTTCCGGGTGGCCCGAATGGCCGCGCACCCAGTGCCATGTCACCTCGTGCCGCGCGGCGACCTCGATCAGCTCGTGCCACAGGTCGGCGTTGCGGACCGGCTTCTTGCTCGCATTGATCCAGCCGCGCTTCTTCCAGCCCTCGACCCACCTGGTCATCCCTTCGAGGACGTATTTGCTGTCCGAATAGAGCTCGACCCGGCACGGCTCGGTCAGGGCGCTCAGCCCGCGGATCGCGGCGGTCAGTTCCATGCGGTTGTTGGTCGTCTCCGCCTCGCCGCCGGAAAGCTCCTTCTCGTGCTCGCCCAGGCGCAGCAGCACGCCCCAGCCGCCGGGGCCGGGATTGCCCTTGCACGCGCCGTCGGTGAAGATTTCGACCTGTTTCATATGGCGTTTCATCGCGGTAGCTTCCTTGCCGGGATCGGGCGCGAGGGCAAGGGGATCAGGCGAGAAGGCTCTCCCCGTGTTCGGCATAGAAACGCCAGCGGCGGGCGAATTCCATCGGGTCCTTGCGGGTGACCAGCGCCCCGGCGGGCGTGCCGTGCCAGTCCTCCGCCCGGCTCGCGACGAAGCGCAGCGCCGCGCCTTGCGCGATTCGCCCGAACAGGCGGCGCTCCCCCTCCTCGAGCGGGCGCACCGCCCGGTAGGCCGAAAGCAGCGCCTCGCCCCGCGCGGGATCATAGGCGCCCGTCTCCGGCTCGAAGCACCACGCGGCATGGGTCGTCGCAAGGTCGAGGGCGAGGCAATCGGTGCAGGCGAAGTAGAAGTCGATCATCCCGGTCACCTCCTCGCCCAGCATCAGCACGTTGTCGGGGAACAGGTCGGCATGGATATTGCCGCGCGGCAAGCCGGAAAGGTCGAGCGCCGCGGCGGCGCGGGCGGGTTCGAGGAGTGCGGGAAGCTCCGGGTGGATCGCGGCCAGCGCGTCCCGTCCGCATTGCTCGAGGATGGCGAGATTGTCGGCAAAGCCCATCGTGTTGGCGCGGCTGAGCGGGAAGTCGCGGCCGGCAAGATGCATCCGCGCGAGGGCTTCGCCCACCGCGCCGGCCTGCGCGGGGGAAGGGCGGGTGGGGGAGACGCCGGGCAGGTATTCGATCAGCGCGACGGCCTTGCCCCGCTCCATCCGGTAGGCGGCGCCCGCGCGGTCGTGGATCGTGCGCGGGACCGGGCAGGCGCGTCCCGCGAGATGGTCGAGCAGGCCGAGGAAATAGGGCAGGTCGGCAAGCTCGATCCGGCGTTCGTACATGGTCAGGATGAAGCGCCGCGTGCCGTCCCCCGTCCCCGAAGTCTCGACCAGCCAGTTCGAATTGGAAACGCCCTCCGCGATCCCCTTGGCCGAGACCAGCGCACCGACATCGTATTCGCCGGTCAGCCGGGCGAGGTCTTCCGCGCCGAGATGGGTGTAGACCGCCATGTTGCCCCCGGTTGCCCCTCGCGCGCGGGGTTAATCGGTGAGCTGGCGGGGCAGCTTGAACACCATCTTTTCCTCGGCCGCGGTGATCGTCTCCTCGGCGATCGGGCGCATCCGGCCCAGTGCCTCGACCACTTCGCGCACCAGCACTTCCGGGGCCGAGGCGCCCGCGGTGATGCCGAGCGTGGTGACGCCTTCGAGCCAGGCCGGGTCGATTTCCGAGGCGCGCTGGATCAGCTTCGAAGGCGTGCCGAGCCGTTCGGCAACCTCGACGAGGCGCAGCGAATTGGAGGAATTGGGCGCGCCGATGACCAGCACGAAATCGCAGTCCTGCGCGATCTCCTTGACCGCGGCCTGCCGGTTGGAAGTGGCGTAGCAGATGTCCTCGGCCTTCGGCCCCTCGATATTGGGATAGCGCCATTCGAGCGCCTCGATCACTTCGCGCGTGTCGTCGACCGAAAGCGTGGTCTGGGTGAGGTAGGCGAGCGGTTCGTCGCTGTCGAAGGGGAGCTTGTCGACATCCTCGATCGTCTCCACCAGCGTCATCTGGCCGGGCGCGACCTGGCCCATCGTGCCGATCACCTCGGGGTGGCCTTCGTGACCGACGAAGATGATGTGGCGGCCCTTTTCGATCTGGCGTTCGGCCTGGCGGTGGACCTTGGAGACGAGCGGGCAGGTCGCATCGACATAGAGCAGCTTGCGCCGCTGCGCCTCGGCCGGGACCGATTTCGGCACGCCGTGCGCGCTGAAGACGACCGGCGCGTCGTCGGGCACCTCGTCGAGTTCCTCGACAAACACCGCGCCCTTCGCCTCGAGCCCTTCGACGACGTATTTGTTGTGGACGATCTCGTGCCGGACATAGACCGGCGCGCCATAGCGTTCGAGCGCGCGCTCGACGATCTCGATCGCCCGGTCGACCCCGGCGCAGAAGCCGCGCGGGGCGGCGATCAGCAGGTTGAGCGGGGCCGCATCGGCAGCGTGGTCGGCGGCGGGCGGGGCGCTCTCGGCGAGCGTGCTTTCGGGCAAGGACGCGTTCATGACCCTCCCTCTAGCGTTTTGTCGCGCGCATCGCTAGGGCTCACGCGACTTTACGGGGCCTTCCGCGGGAGCGGCGGGCCTGCGCGCATGATCCGGACGGCAGATTCGAGGACGGCTTCTTCACAATGTTCCAACGCAAACCTGTCCTTGCCGCGCTCGTCGCCATCGCCGCGCTGGCGGGCTGTCGCGGCGAGGGCGAGCTGGTGGTCGACCAGGGGGTCGGCATCACCTCGGTCCTGAGCTCCTGCCCGGCTGTCGGCATTCCCGACTACACCGGCGACGTGACGCTGTTTTCCGGCGGGGGCAAGACCGCGGCCGATCTCGACGTGACCGCGGCGATGACCAACCTGCGCGCGACCTGCGACGACAGCGGGGACAAGGTCTACACCACCGCGACCTTCGACGTGGTCGCCCGCCGCGCCGACGCGCGCGGGAGCCGGACGGTCACGATCCCCTATTTCGTGACCGTGGTGCGGGCCGGCAGCGCGGTCGTCTCCAAGCGGGTGGGCGAGATAACGCTGGACTTCGCCGAAGGCGAGGAACGCGCGAGCGCGAGCGGGCAGGCGGCGAGCTATGTCGATCGCGCCGCCTCCTCGCTGCCCCAGGACATCCGCGAGCGGATCACGCGCCGCCGCCGGCCCGGCGATCCCGAAGCCGCGCTCGACCCGCTGGCCGATCCCGAGGTCAAGGCGGCGATCGCGCGGACCCGGTTCGAGATGCTGATCGGTTTCCAGCTGTCCGAGGACCAGCTCGCCTACAACGCGACGAGATAGCATCTTCGCCAGCCCATCCGGGCCGCATTCCCGGCGTGTTGCCCCTGCGCTCCGTTACGGCGCGCCTGCGGGCGCCCGGCTTTCCGCACTTGAAACTTTCGCGAGTCCCCGCGAAGGCGGGGACCTCCATCCTCCGGGTGGGACGCCCCTTTTCGAGCGCACAGGATCCATGGAACACACCACTCTATACGCCGAATACGCGACGCGGATCGAAGCCGCGCTGAAGGCGCTCGTCGCGGAAGGCGCGCTGCCCCCCGAAACCTCCTTCGCCAACGTCACCCTCGAGCCGCCGCGCGACCCCTCGCACGGGGACCTTGCGACCAATGCCGCGATGGTGCTGGCGAAACCGGCCAAGACCAATCCGCGCGCGCTCGCCGAAAGGATCGTCGAGAAGATCGCGGCCGATCCCACCGTCACCAGCGCCGAGATCGCCGGGCCGGGCTTCATCAACCTGCGCCTCGATCCCGCCGCGTGGCTCGGCGAGCTCGGCGCGATCGCCGGGGCGGGTGCGGATTACGGGCGCTCCGTCATGGGCGCGGGCCGGCGGGTCAATGTCGAATATGTCTCGGCCAATCCCACGGGGCCGATGCACATGGGCCATTGCCGCGGCGCGGTGGTGGGCGATGCGCTGGCGAGCCTGCTCGAATGGGCGGGGCACGAGGTCACGCGCGAATACTACATCAACGACGCGGGCGGGCAGGTCGACACGCTCGCCCGGTCGGCGCACCTGCGCTACCGCGAGGCGCTGGGCGAGGACATCGGCGCGATCCCCGAGGGGCTCTATCCCGGCGACTACCTGAAGCCCGTCGGCGAGGCGCTCGCGCGCGAGCTCGGCGACAGGTTCCGCGATGCGGGAGAGGAGGAATGGCTCCCCGTCTTCCGCGCCGAGGCCACCGGGCGGATGATGGACCTGATCAAGGCGGACCTCGCCCTGCTCGGCATCCACCACGATGTCTTCGCTTCCGAAGCCGCGCTCCACGCTGCGGGCAAGCCCGCCGAGGCGGAGGCCTGGCTGCGTGAACACGATCTCGTCTATGACGGCGTCCTGGAGGCTCCCAAGGGCAAGGCGCCGCCCGAGGACTGGGAACCGGTCGAACTCCCGCTGTTCCGTTCGACCCGCTTCGGCGACGACCAGGACCGGCCGATCCGGAAAAGCAATGGCGCCTGGACCTATTTCGGCGCCGACCTTGCCTATCACATGCAGAAGGCGGCCGGGGCGGACGAGCTGATCGACATCTGGGGCGCGGACCACGCGGGCACGGTCAAGCGGATCAAGGCCGCCGTCACCGCCCTTTCGCAAGGGCAGGGGCGCGCCATCCCGTTCGACGTGAAGCTGGTCCAGATGGTCCAGCTCATGCGCGGCGGCGAGCCGGTCAAGATGTCCAAGCGTTCGGGCAATTTCATCACCATCGCCGACATGGTCGAGGAAGTGGGCCGGGACGTGGTGCGGTTCACCATGCTCACCCGCAAGCCCGAGGCGCAGATGGAATTCGACTTTGCCAAGGTGGTCGAGGCATCCAAGGACAACCCGGTCTTCTACGTGCAATACGCCCATGCCCGCATCCGTTCGACGCTGCGCAAGGCGGACGAGGCGGGCCTTGCGCCCTCGCCGCAGGCGCTCGGCAGGCTGGGCGGGGAGGAGCTCGCGCTCGTCAGGCTCGCGGCGCGTTTCCCGCGCGAGGTCGAGGCCGCCGCCCGCGCGCGCGAGCCGCACCGGATCGCCTTCTATCTCTATGACCTTGCCGCCGAACTCCACGCCTTCTGGAATCTCGGCAATGATTCGCCCGGAAAACGGTTCATCGTGGAACAGGACCAAGAGCTGACCGGCGCGAGGCTTTTCCTCGGCGCGGCGATCGGGCAAGTCATCCGCAACGGGCTGAACGTGCTGGGGGTGGAAGCGGTCGAGTCCATGTGACGCGCCGTCCCTGGCCTCCGGAATCGGGACGATCGGGGACCGGACAATCAGGGTGAGCGACAAGGTGATGGTGGTCGAGGCCGAATACGAAGAGATCGGGGATGACGGCGAGGAACTCGCCCTGCCCGCCGACGACAGCCTGCCGTGGCTCGAATCCGACGAGGAGGAAGAGGACGCGGGCGGCATTGACACCGCGCAGGTGATCGGTTTCGCCGCCGTGCTCGTCGCCCTGCTGGTGCTGGTGGTGGGCGGCATCTGGTATTTCACCAACCGGGCGGGGGACGGCGAGTTCGTCGCCGACGGCAGCACGATCGCGGCGCCCGATACCCCGGTGAAGGTGCGGCCCGACGATCCGGGCGGCAAGCAGTTCGAGGGGACCGGCAATGTCGCCCCGGTCGTCGGCGAGGGCGGCACGCGCGAGGGCCGGGTGGCGACGCCGGAGGCCGAGCTGCCGCCGCTGCCCGGGGAATCCGCCGAAGACGCCGCGGCGCCCCGACCGAAGCCCGAAGCGAAGCCCGAACCGGCCGCTCCGCAGGCGCCCGCCGCCGGTGCGGACGGGGTCGCGGTCCAGCTCGCCGCCTATTCGAGCCGCGCCCGCGCCGAACAGGGCTGGAACGAGCTGTCGCGCCGCACCGATGTCCTGTCCGGGCTGCGCTACCGCGTGGTCGAGGGGCGGATCGACATCGGCACGGTCTATCGTCTCCAGGCGCTGGCCGCCGACCGCGCGAGCGCCGACAGGCTGTGCGCCGCGCTCAAGGCCGACGGGCTCGACTGCCAGGTCAAGCCCTGACCCGCAGCCGCGCCGCAGCGCGTCGTTTTCCCCATGGCGGGAGCTGGCCCGGCTTGCGCGGCGGGGCTCCCGGTGCAAGGCTCGAGCCATGATCCCGGCGATTTTCGGATGCTCCGGCCCCCGGCTCACGGCCGATGAGCGCGCCTTCTTCCGCGATGCGGACCCGGCGGGCTACATCCTGTTCGCACGCAACTGCGTCGACCGCGACCAGCTTCGCGCCCTGACCGACGAACTGCGCGCGCTCCACGGGCGCGAACGGCTGCTGATCTCGATCGACCAGGAGGGTGGGCGGGTCGCCCGCCTGCGGCCGCCGCACTGGGGGGACTACCCGGCGGGCGAGGCGTTCGACCGGCTCTACCGGATCGCTCCGGCGAGCGCGATCGAGGCCGCCCGGCTGAGCGCGCGCGCGATGGCGCTCGAACTGTCTGCCATGGGGATCACGGTCGATTATCACCCGCCGCTCGACCTGCGCCGGCCGGGCGCACACGACGTCATCGGCGACCGCGCGCTGGGCGAAGACCCGGTCCAGGTCGCCGCGATCGGCCGCGCGGTGCTCGACGGGCTGGCCCTTGGCGGCGTCGCGGGCTGCATCAAGCACATGCCCGGCCACGGTCGCTCGATGGTCGATTCCCACCGCGAAATGCCGACCATCCGCGCCAGCGCGGAGGAACTGGAGCGCGATCTCGCCCCGTTCCGGGCGCTGGCCGGGACCGCGCGGATCGGCATGACCGGGCACCTGCTGTTCCTCGCCTGGGACGCGCAGAACCCCGCCACCCTCTCGCCCGCGATCATCCGCGACGTGATCCGCGGCGCAATCGGTTTCACCGGGCTGCTGCTGACCGACGACATCGACATGGAAGCGCTGACCGACACGATCCCCGAACGCTCGGCCCGGGCGATCGCGGCGGGCTGCGACGTGGTGCTCAACTGCTGGGCCAGGATGGACGACATGGCCGGCGTCTGCGCGGCGCTGCCGGCGATGGGCGAGGAGGCGCTCGCCCGGCTCGACCGCGCGCTCGCGGAAACCCGCGTCGCCGCCGCCATGGCGCCGGAGCACGCGGAGCTGATCGCGGCGCGCGACGAACTGCTCGCGCTCGCAGGCCACGCGGCATGAGCGGGGAGCTCCCCGGCCTCGAGGACGCGCCCGAACGCGCCGGGCAGGCGCGCCCCGCGGGCTTCATGCTCGCCGGGGAGGCCGCGGGCGCGGCGGAACCGACCGCCGAATGGCCGCAGGACGAGGCCGCGCGGAAGGGGGCGAAGGCGGGGGACGTCCCGCTGATCCTCGAACTCGACGGGTGGGAGGGACCGCTCGACCTGCTGCTCGACCTCGCGCGGCGCCAGAAGGTGGACCTGCGCCAGATCTCGATCCTCGCCCTCGTCGACCAGTATCTCTCCCATATCGAGCGCGCCGGCCAGCTCAGGCTCGAACTCGCGGCGGATTACCTCGTGATGGCGGCGTGGCTCGCCTATCTCAAGTCCGCGCTGCTGCTGCCCAGGGACGAGCAGGAGGACCCGAGCCCCGAGGAACTCGCGCTGCGCCTGCAATTGCGCCTCCAGCGCCTCTCGGCGATGCGGGAGGCGGCTGCGCGGCTGATGGCGCGCGACCGGATCGGGCGCGACATTTTCCTGCGCGGCGCGCCCGAAGGGCTCAGGACCGACCGCAGGACCGTCTGGAAGTGCGACGCCTATGCGCTGATCGCCGCCTATGGCCAGGTCAAGGCCCGCACCGCCCCGCGCATCTACCACGTCGCCAATCGCCCGGTGATGACCCTGGACAGCGCGCTCGAACGGGTTTCGGCGATGCTCGGCGTGACGCTCGAATGGATGGAGATCCGTGACTTTCTGCCGCCCCATGCCGGGCCGGCCCTGCGCCGCTCGGCGCTCGCGTCGAGCTTCGTCGCGGCGCTGGAACTCGCCCGGACGGGCCGCGCGGAACTGGCGCAGGAGGAGGCCTTTGCCCCGCTTCGCATCCGCCGGGTGAAGGACGGCGCCGCGTGAGCGAGGGGGAGGCGGAGGCGGGGGACGGTCCGCCGCCGGCGGGCGAGATCGAGCGCGCGCTCGAGGCGACGCTCTTCGCGGCCGAGGAGCCGATGACGGTGGAACGGTTGGCGGCCCATCTCGGCGGGCTGGAGGCCGGGCTGGTGCGCGAGGGGCTGCGCGCGCTGGCGGCGCATTATGCGGGCCGCGGCGTCCACCTCGTCGAGCGCGGCAGGCGCTGGCATTTCGAGACCGCGCCCGATCTCGCCCACCTGCTGCGGCGCGAACAGGAGCAGGTTCGCCGCCTGAGCCGCGCGGCGACCGAGGTGCTCGCGATCATCGCCTATCACGAGCCGGTCAGCCGGGCCGAGATCGAATCGATTCGCGGCGTCCAGACCAGCGCGGGGACATTGGACGTGCTGATGGAAGCAGGCTGGGTGAAGCTGGCCGGGCGGCGCGAAGTGCCGGGCCGTCCGGTGATCTATGCGACGACGCCCGAATTCCTCGACCATTTCGGCCTCGAATCGCGCCGCGACCTGCCCGGGATCGACGAATTGCGCGCCGCCGGCCTGCTCGATCCCGTCGACGAAGCCTTTGAGGAAGCGATGCAGGCCTTCGGCGGCGGGGGCGGTGAAGACGCGGCGGACGCGGACCCGGCGCAAGACGGGAACGCGTAAGGGCCACGCACCGGCGCGGCTTGGCGGGCGGGCCAAGCGGGTACTGGCACAAGCGGATCATCGCACCTATATGCGCCACTATTGCCCCAGGCGGGCGGAAAGAGAGCATTGCATCATGGGCGGTATCGGCATCTGGCAAATCCTCATCATCGCGCTGGTCGTCCTCGTCCTGTTCGGGCGCGGGCGCATCTCGGAAATGATGGGCGATTTCGGCAAGGGCATTTCGAGCTTCAAGAAGGGCATGAGCGAGGAGGACAGTCCGTCCGACCCCGCCAATGCCAAGCGGATCGAGGCCCCGGCGAACGAAGTCCCGGCGGGCGAGACGCGCACGGGCGAGCCGAGCGAGAAGACCGGCTCCTGACGGGAACCCGTGCCCGCGTGCCGGCCGGACCGGGCGCGGCACCCACGAGCCCGCGATAAGGAGGCGCGCTCAGCTTTCCCATGTTCGACATCGGCGCTGCAGAATTGCTGGTGATCATCATCGTGGCCGTGATCGTGATCGGCCCGAAGGACATGCCGCGCGCGATGCGGACGGCGGGGCGCTGGATCGGCAAGGTCCGCCGCGTTTCGGCCCATTTCCGCACCGGCATCGATGCCATGGTGCGCGAGGCCGAGCTTGAGGACATGGAAAAGAAGTGGAAGGCGCAGAACGAGGAGATCATGCGCCGAACCTCGCTTTCCGCCGAATCGCGCGCCGGTGAGCCGGTCATGACCGGGCCGCCTCCGATCGACGATGGCCGCGAGCGGCCGGCAGCCGACCATCCGACCCACGACGACCCGCCCCCACCGCCGTCCCCGTCTCCGTCTCCGCCGCCCACCGCCGAGGACATCGCCGGATCGGGCGTGCCGGGCGACGGGGCAGGCGCCGGACGGAAGGGCGAATAGGCGCGCCATGGCGTTCCAGATCAAGGACATCGACGAGACTCGCGCCCCGCTGCTCGACCACCTGATCGAGCTGAGGACCCGGCTCGTGCGCTCGGTGATCGCGCTGGTGATCGGCTTTGCGGTGTGCCTCTATTTCGCCGATCCGATCCTCGGCTTCCTCGTGCAGCCGCTCAAGGATGCCTTTCCCGAGGGGGAGGGGCAGTTGATCTTCACCAAGCTGCCCGAGATCTTCTTCGTCGAGCTCAAGGTCGCGCTGTTCGCGGGCTTCATGGTCAGCTTCCCGATCATCGCCAACCAGCTCTGGGCCTTCGTCGCGCCGGGTCTCTATGCGCGCGAGAAGAAGGCCTTCCTGCCCTTCCTGATCGCGACGCCCGTGCTGTTCACGAGCGGCGCGGCGCTGGCCTATTTCGTGGTCATGCCGACGGCGTTTCGCTGGTTCCTCGGCTTCGGCGGCGAGGCCGGAGGGCTGGCGGTGCAGGCGCTGCCGGCGGCGGGCGACTATCTCAGCCTGGTGATGCAGTTCATCCTCGCCTTCGGGGTGACTTTCCTGCTGCCCGTCCTGCTGATGCTGCTGCATCGCGCCGGCATCGTCACCCGTGCGCAGCTCGCAGGGTCGCGGCGCTACGTGATCGTGGGGGTGGTCGCGCTGGCCGCGATCGTGACGCCGCCCGATCCGGGAAGCCAGATCATTCTCGCCATTCCGCTCCTGCTGCTGTTCGAAGGCTCGCTGCTGCTCATGCTGGTGCAGGAACGTGCCATGGGCAAGCGCGGGAAACCCGAGGCCGAGGCGGAAACGCCCGCGGCAGCGACGGCGAGCGGGAGTGTCGAGGGCGAGGCGACGCCCGCCGGACCCGATGCGGGCGGTGCGGGCCGCGATTGATCCGGAACGGCGAGGCACGCGGGGTCTGACGGGCAAGCTGTCTGCCCGGGAAAATTCCTTTCGGCGAGAGCGGCGCGAGTCGCTCGATCCATCCGCCGGGCGCCATCGCAGGTGGTCATCGGGCGCCTGTCCCGGCTGAGCGCGTGCCTCGATGCGAATTGCTTTCGCCCCGCGCTGCCGAACCGGGCGCAGCGGCCCTGCGCCGGGCCGGGCACAAGAAAGGCCGGGCACAAGAAAGGCCGGGCACAAGAAAGGCCGGGCACAAAAAAGGCCCCCGCGAGCGAGGGCCTCTCTTTGATCCTGAAGAGGATGCGACTTACGGGCTGACCGCGTCGTCGTCGTCGCCGTCGGCGGCGATCACGATGCCGCCGATGATGGCAGCGGCAGCGAGAACGGCGAGGATGATGCCCGAACCGCCGGCCACTTCGCTTTCACCCTCGATCGGAGCGATCGAGCGATCGAAGGCGGCTTCCGCGATGGCGGGCGAGGCTGCGAGCGAAACCGCTGCGGTAGCCAGAGCGATATTCCGAAACTTCATCGATTCGTCTCCTGTGAGATCTCGTCTGTACTTTCTCGACGCTTGGCCTACGTCAGAGATAGCTGCTTGACAACCCCGAAATTCTACCTGGGTCCCGCCGGGGTCATCGAATGACGGTTCCTTATCAACATATTGCGTACTGGCGCCCTTCCTGGCACCGGGCACGACCGGGGCGGGGCCATATTATCCGCAAGGCGTGGCACGAAAGCCACTCCTTTGCCGAGGGCACCCGCCCGGCCGGACCGGGAAATCCGCTCCGGCCACAGGGGTAACGAACGAACCGCCCGCACCCTTCGCGCAAGCCTATGCCTGCGCGTGGTGACCAAATGATGAAAGAAAGCACGCGAATCAACCGTATAGGGGGCAATACCCAGGCGCGGTGCAGCAATGCGTGCACTCCGCGCGGCGGGATGAGCCGTGCTTCAGTTTTCGAGCACCAGTTTCCCCCCGACCCAGACCTGCGCGATCCGCGTCTCGCGAATCTCGGACGGCGAAGCGAGCAGCGGGTCCCGATCGACCAGCAGGAAGTCGGCCCGCTCGCCCGGCAGCAGCCGCCCGAAACGGCCCTCGGCAAAACCTGCATGGGCCGCGTCCGCGGTGAACCCGGCGAGCGCCTGTTCGCGGCTCACCGTCTCCTTGGCGCGCCATCCGCCGAAGGGGCGTCCGTTCGCATCGGTCCGGCTGATCGCGACCGCGATCCCGGCGAAGGGGTCGGCCGGCTCGACCGGCGCATCGGACCCGAAGGCGAGCCGCCCGCCCGCCTCCAGGATGCTGCGCCAGGCATAGGCGCCCTCGAGCCGGTCCTCGCCCAGCCGGGCTTCGGCCATCATCATGTCGGAGGTCTGGTGGAGCGGCTGCATCGAGGCGATCGCGCCGTGCCGCCCGAACCGCTCGAGATCGACCGGATCGACGATCTGGGCGTGCTCGATCCGCCAGCGCCGGTCGCCCCTGTAGCTTGCCGAAAGCTCCTCGATCGCCAGCAGCACCTCTTCGTTCGCGGCATCGCCGATCGCGTGGACCGCGGTCTGGAAGCCGTCCATTGCGGCCCGGCTCATCAGGTTCCTGAGCTGCGAGGGCGTGAGCAGCGGCAGGCCATGGGTGTCGGGTTCGTCGGCGTAGGGCTGCTTGAGGTTGGCCCCGCGCGAACCGAGCGCGCCGTCGAGATAGAGCTTCACGCCGGCGAGGCGCAGCCGGTCGTCGTAGAGCCAGGGCGTCGGGGCGGGGCCGGCGATCAGCTCCATCGCCTCGACCCCGCGGGCATAGGCCATGATGCGGATCCGCAGCGTCCCGGCGTCGCCCGCGCGGCGAAAGGTCATCCAGTCGGTCACGCTCGTCCCCATGTCCGCGACCGCGGTGACGCCGTGGCCGAGCAGCACCTGCTGCGCCTGCGCGAAGGCGGTGTCGCGGTCTTCCGGGCGGGGGGCGGGCACGACCTTGCCGACCAGCGGTATCGCGTTGTCCACGAACACGCCGGCAGGCGCGCCGCTTGCATCGCGCACGATCCGCCCGCCTTCGGGATCGGGCGTGTCGGCGGTGATCCCGGCCCGCTCGATGGCCAGGCTGTTGGCCCAGTTGGCGTGGTTGTCCGCGCGTTCGAGCCAGACCGGTCGGTCGGGCACGACGGCGTCGAGCTCGGCGGCGGTGGGAAAGCGCCCGAGCCCCCATTTCTCCTGATTCCAGCCGCGCCCGAGGATCCACGGGCGGCCCGGGTTCTCCTCGGCGAAGCGGCGGATCTCATCGAGCGCTTCCTCGAGCGAACCGGTTTCCGACAGATCGAGCGTCAGGGCGGCAAAGCCGATGTCCATCGCGTGCACATGGGCATCGATCATGCCCGGCAGCATCACCTGGCCCCTGCCGTCGACGGCGTAATCGACCTCGGGACGCTCCTCGCCGCGGGTGACGATATCGGTGATGACGCCCTCGTCGTCGAAGACCAGCCCGGTGAAGCGCACGACCTCGCCCTCCGCTCCGATCGTGACGCCGTCGACATTGTGGACGAGCGTGTCGGCGGCGGCGGGCGCGGCGAGCAGCGCGGCGGCGGCGGTGACGGCGGTGGCAGCGAAAAGCGAGCGGAACATGGTCACCTGGTCGGATTACCCTTGGGGAGGCGCGTGATCAGCGCGCTGGTGTCGTAACGATTGCCGCCGGCGGCCTGCACGTCGGCATAGAACTGGTCAACCAGCGCCGTCACGGGCGCAGCGAGGCCGAGCCGCTTCGCTTCGTCGAGCGCGTAGCCGAGGTCCTTTCGCATCCAGTCGATCGCGAAGCCGAAATCGAAGCGGCCCTCGCACATGGTCTGCCAGCGGTTGTCCATCTGCCAGCTCTGCGCCGCCCCGCCCGAAATCGCCTCGTAGGTCTTTTCGAGGTCGAGCCCGGCCGCCTCGGCCAGCCGCACGGCTTCGCTAAGGCCCGCGAGCACGCCCGCTATGCACATCTGGTTCGCCATCTTGGCGGTCTGTCCCGCGCCGGCGGGGCCGACATGGACGATTGCCTTGCCATAGGACTCCATCACCGGCCGGGCGCGCGCCACGTCGTCGTCCGATCCGCCGCACATCACCGCGAGACTGCCGTTCTCGGCGCCCGCCTGCCCGCCGCTGACCGGCGCATCGACGAAGCCCAGGCCGCGCCCCGCGCACTCCGCGGCGAGCTCGCGCGCCATGGCGGCCGAAGTGGTGGTGTGATCGACCAGCAGCGCCCCTTCGCCGAGCCCGGCCAGCACCCCGTCCTCGCCCAGCGTGACCGCGGCGAGGTCCGCGTCGTTGCCGACGCAGGTGAAGGCGACATCCGCCCCGCGCGCCGCCTCGGCGGGCGTTTCGGCGAAGGCGACGGCAAGGCCTTCGTCCGCCCACGCCGCGCGCCACCGGGCGGCGCGTTCGCGCGAGCGGTTGTAGGCGGTGACGCGGTGTCCGGCGCGCGCGAGGTGGCCGGTCATCGGCCCGCCCATCACGCCGAGCCCGATGAAGGCAAGCTGCAGGGTCTGGTTCATGAACGGGTGACTAGTCGCTCGCCGCGCGCTTGCCAACGCATTGCGCGGACGCCCCTGCGAGGGCGTTTGGGCAAGGAAGCGATTGCCCTCCCTGAGCCCAGGGCCTAGGGATCGCCGGGTCATGACTGCTCAGCTCCTGCCCGATCCCGCGCCCTCTGCGGCGACGCCCGGACCCGAAGCCCTGACCCTTGAATCGGTCCGTGCCGCTGCGCGCGCGATCGACGGCGCGGTGGTGCGGACGCCGATGATGCATTCGATCACGCTGTCGCAGATCACCGGGGCGGACATCTGGCTGAAGTTCGAGAACCTCCAGTTCACCGCCGCCTACAAGGAGCGCGGGGCGCTGAACGCACTGCTGGCGCTGTCCGAGGAACAGCGCGCGCGCGGGGTGATCGCGGCTTCGGCGGGCAACCATTCGCAGGGCCTGTCCTATCACGGTACCCGGTTGGGCGTACCGGTGACGATCGTCATGCCGCGCACCACGCCGACGGTAAAGGTGATGCAGACCGAAAGCGTCGGCGGCAAGGTCGTGCTCGAGGGAGAAACCTATGACGAGGCCTATGCCCGTGCGCGCGAGATCGAGGCCGAGCTCGGCCTCACCTTCATCCATCCCTTCGACGATCCGCTGATCGCCTCGGGTCAGGGGACCGTCGCGCTCGAAATGCTCGAGCAGAAGGATGATTTCGACTGCCTCGTCGTGCCGATCGGCGGGGGCGGGCTGATTTCCGGCGTGGCCACCGTGGCGCGCGCGTTCAATCCGGCGATCGAGATCGTCGGCGTGCAATCGGCGCTGTTCCCGAGCATGTTCGCCCGGATCAAGGGCGAGGAGCACGATTGCGGCGGCGACACCCTGGCCGAGGGGATCGCGGTCAAGAAGCCGGGCGCCTTCACCGCGCAGGTCATCGCCGAGAGGGTCGACGACATCGTGCTGGTCGACGAACCGGCGCTGGAGAAGGCGGTTTCGCTGCTGCTGCAGATCGAGAAGACCGTGGTCGAGGGCGCGGGCGCGGCCGGGCTTGCCGCGGTGATGAGCTATCCCGACCGCTTCCGGGGCAAGTCGGTCGGGCTCGTCCTGTGCGGCGGCAACATCGACACGCGCCTGCTCGCCAATGTCCTGCTGCGCGACCTTGCCCGGCAGGGCCGGCTCGCCCGGTTGCGGGTGACGCTGCAGGACCGGCCCGGCGCGCTGTTCAAGGTGATGCGGCTGTTCGATGCCCACAATGTCAACATCATCGAGATCTACCACCAGCGCATCTTCACCTCGCTCCCGGCGAAGGGCCTCATCACCGACATCGAATGCGAGGCGCGCGATGCGGCGCAGGTCGATCAGCTCGTCTCCGCGCTGAGGGAGGCGGGCTACACCGTGCAGGTCGTCGAGCTGAACTGACCCCGCCGCGACGCCGATCGAGCGCCCGCCAACCCCGCAAGATCCTTGCGCGATCATGGCGCGGATCGATCCGCCATGGTCGGGTTTGTTGCGCCGGGTTGTGCATACTAAGCCATTATTCACCCTGTTTCGTGGTTAAGGGACTTTTACCGGACCCAAGGAGGAGGCATAAGATTGTCTTAACGAAGCCCCGCCGATTCATCCGCAGCACAGGACCCGACGAGACCCGTGACGGCCCCCATCCGCTTTCCCCGTTTCTTCGTGACCAGTCCCGCTCCATGCCCCTACCTGCCGGGCCGGCAGGAGCGGAAGGTGTTCACGGAACTCAAGGGTGCCCATGCGGACCAGCTGAACGAGGCGCTCGGCCGGATCGGGTTCCGGCGCAGCCAGACGGTCGCCTATCGCCCGAGCTGCCTCGACTGCCAGGCCTGCGTTTCGGTGCGGGTCGTGGCGGGCGAATTCCGGCCCTCGAACACGCAGAAACGGGATATCAAGCGCAATTCGGATCTCGTCGCGACCGAATGCCGGCCCTGGGCGACCGACGAACAGTTCGACCTGCTCGCGCGCTATCTCGGCGTGCGCCATCCGGACGGCGGGATGTCGCAGATGGACGAGCTCGACTATGCCGACATGGTCGAACACACGCCCGTCACCACCAATGTCGTCGAATATCGCGAACCCGATTCGAACGGCGAACCCGGCGCGCTCGTCGGGGCCTGCCTGACAGACCGTCAGGGCGACGGGCTGTCGATGATCTATTCCTTCTACGATCCCGCGCACCCGACCCGCGCCGGGCTCGGCAATTACATCATTCTCGACCACATCCGCCGCGCGGCCGAACAGGGCCTGCCCTATGTCTATCTCGGCTACTGGGTCGAAGGCTCCCCGCGGATGCAGTACAAGGTCCGCTACCGCCCGCTCGAACGCCTCACGCGGGAAGGCTGGCAGGTGATGGACGCGGACGAACAGGGTCGCCTGATCGCCGCGGCGACCGCGCCGCGCAAGACGGGCAAGGACGATGTCGCCGCCGGGCGGGGCAAGGATGGCCAGCCGCTGCGCTTTCCCTCGCCGGAGTGATGCGGGAACGGGCGCCCTCGCGCCCTCGGCGGGTTCACGGGTCGGCCCGGATCGTGCCGCTGAACGATAGCCGGCCTCTAAACGGCAGGGCGATGAACGGCGGGGACGCGCTTAACGCCTCGCCCGCTCGCACCGACCCATGACCCTCGGGCGCTGCGCCGCCGCGCTCACGACAGGTAAAGCGCCGCCTCTGCGGCCCGCCGTCTCACCAGTCCCCGGATCACGCGGCCGCCCGCCTTGTTCCAGCGTGCGAATTCGCGCGCGGCGCCTTCATGGTCGCCCGCGCGATGCCTGCGCGTCAGGGTCGCCCTGGCAATCGCGCCGGTGTTGTAGTGGAAGCTGACCAGCGCATCGAACTGGCGTTGGGACGTGGGCGCGCTGCCGATGGCCGCCGCGACCTCGGCGCCGTACCGCTCGAGATCGGCTTCGAGCCGGGCGTCGCACTGGGCCTGCGTCCACAGTGTGCCGGGGCCGATGCGTCCGCCGTGGACATGATCGTGCCCCGTCGCGCCCCAGCCGATCGTCCACGGCTCGCCCCCGGTGCCAGGGTCCGGATAGGCTTCGACGAGCTTGTCGGGCCGGAGCCGCGCGCAGCCCTCGAACCGCTTGATGAGGGCAATGCCTTCCGGTCCGACCCGGAGCACAGGCCGGTCCGCCCCGGCCAGGCCGCCGCCGATCGCCCCGTCAATGTCATTGTCGAGCTTGTCGACCTCGCTTTGACGCAGGCCCCGCCCGATCATCTTGCGGATGGTGTCGAAGATCGGCTTGCGGGGGCAGGGGCGGGGATCGGGACCGGTCATGAGGGGGCTCCTTCGCTTGTCTGTCAGCAAGGGCCGCGGAATTAGGCACGGGAGGACCGAGTAGGAAAATGAAAAGCGGACCCGCTCCCCGCGCGTCACGGGATGTCCCGCACGGGCCGCAGGACGCCTGCGCCGCCCCGTCCGCCGTCAGGGCGTGACGATGCCGAAGCCGTCCGGCATCGGATCGAGCGCATCGAGCAGCGCCGCGAGGGCCGCCTCGTCCCCCTCGACCGACAGCCCCGCTGCCTTCATCCGGTCCAGCGGAAGCTTAAGGAACAGCAGCCCGAGCATGAGCTGGCGCGGCCCGGTCACGGTCACGTCGGGCGCGGTGCGATCATCCTCCATCCGCGCGATCAGCACGCTCTCGTTCGCTTCGACGAGCGCGCTTTCGCCGCGATCGACGAGATCGAGGCGCACCGTGACCCTGTCCCGTCCGAGCCGGTCCGGATCATAGCGCGTCGCCGCGGAATCGAGCAGCAGGCCGGTCGGCACGGCGGCGATCAGGTCCTTGCTCTGGGCGCTGAAACTTTCGGCCGGGCCGTTCCGCAGTTCGCTCGCCGCGGCGAGGAACTGGTTGCGCCAGATCGCGCTTTCCGACTGGTAGCCCTGCTGTTCGTAACTGTCCGCGAGCAGCTCCTTCGCCGCCGCGTTGCCCGGTTCGGCGAAGACGAGCTGCTGGAGAAGGTCCGACGACCAGCGGTAATCGCCCTGCGCCATCGCGCCCTCGGCGAGCGCGATCACCCTTTCCGCCCCGCCCAGCGCGGCGACCATGCGGCGCGCGCGCTCGACCGGCGGGTGGGCGTGGAGATTGGCCGGCACCGCGTCGTACCAGCCGAGGTAGTGCTGGTAGATCGCCATCGAATTGTGGGCGTAGGTCCCGTAATAGCCGTGGTTCGCCCATTCGTCCGCAAGCTGCGGGGGCAGGAACACCTGCTCCGCGATCTCGGCCATGGTCGCGCCGCGGTTCATCCGGCGCACGGTCTGATCGTGCAGGTAGCGGTAGTTGTCGCGGTGCGCGGCCAGCCAGGCGGTCCCCGCCTCGCGCCCGAATTGCGGCCAGCAATGGCTCGAAAGGACCACGTCGCTCCTCGGCGCGTAGTCGGTCACCGCCTCGTCGAGGAAGGCCGCCCATGCCCGCGCGTCGCGCACCTTGGCCCCTCTGGGCGTGAGGATGTTGTGCATGGTGCAGGTCGCGATCTCGGCGGCGAGGAAGGCGCGCTGCGGCACGACATAGACGTTGAGTTCGGACGGCGCCTCGCTGCCCGAAACGATCTGGAATTCGAGCTCGACCCCGTCGACCATGCGTCGTTCGCCGGTCGCGCGGACGATGTCGGTCGGCTCGATCAGGGTGATGGTCCCGCGCGAAACCGCCATGCCGATCCCGCTGCCCATCTGCCCCGTCTTGCCAGGGCCGAGCCCCGCGCCGAACTGGTAGGCGGCGCGGCGCTGCATCGCGCCCCCGGCAAGAACGGTTTCCGAAGCGGCCTCTTCCATGAAATGCTCCGGCGCGATCACCTCCACCCGGCCCGCCGCCACGTCCTCGGCGCTGGCGACCCCGCGCACGCCGCCGAAATGGTCGGCATGGCTGTGGCTGTAGATTACCGCGCTGACCGGGCGTTCGCCGAGCGTGGCGTTGACGAGCTCGAGCGCGGCGGCGGCGACCTCCTTCGTCGTCAGCGGATCGATCAGGATCCAGCCGGCTTGCCCGCGGATCACGGTCATGTTGGAAAGATCGAAGCCGCGCACCTGCCAGATGCCGTCCGTCACCTCGAACAGCCCGTGGTGCCTGAGGTAGCGCATGTGGCGCCACAGGCTGGGGTGGACGGTCGGCGGGGCCTCGCCCTCGACGAAGGCATAGGCATCGAGGTTCCAGACCGGCTGGCCGCTCGCATCGCGGATCACCGGGTCCGCGCGGGTCGCGAGAAAGCCGCGCCGGGCGAAGTCCGCATCCCGCGTGCCGTCGGGCGGAAGCGAAGCTGCCGATTCGCGCTGGGCGGCGATGGTCGCGGGGGAGGCGGGCTTCGGCCCCTCCTGCGCCGCGACCGACGATGCGAAGACGCTTGCGGCGAGCGCCGCGCTGACAATGCCTGCCTTCATGTCCCTCTCCCCTTTTGATGAGACGATAGGCGAGGGCGGGCGCGCAAGGCAATCCACGAAAAAGGCCGCCCGGAATGCCTCCGGGCGGCCCTTCGCGCGCGATGCGTCGCCGGTCAGGCGCTGTAATACATGTCGAATTCGACCGGGCTCGGAGTGGTTTCCCAGCGCAGCTGCTCTTCCCACTTGAGTTCGGCGTAGGCCTCGATCTGGTCGGTCGAGAACACGCCGCCCTTGAGGAGGAATTCGTGGTCCGCCTCGAGCGCCTCGAGCGCCTCGCGCAGGGACCCGCACACGGTCGGCACCTCGGCCAGTTCGGCGGGCGGCAGGTCGTAGAGGTTCTTGTCCATCGCCTCGCCCGGGTGGATCTTGTTCTCGATCCCGTCGAGCCCCGCCATCAGCAGCGCCGAGAAGGCGAGGTAGGGATTGCAGATCGCATCGGGGAAGCGGAACTCGACCCGCTTGGCCTTCTCGCCCGCGCCGTAGGGAATGCGGCAGGAGGCCGAGCGGTTGCGCGCCGAATAGGCGAGCAGGACCGGCGCCTCGAAGCCGGGGACGAGCCGCTTGTAGCTGTTGGTGGTGGCGTTGGTGAAGGCGTTGACTGCCTTGGCGTGCTTGATGACGCCGCCGATGAAGTGGAGGCAGGTTTCCGACAGGCCGGCATATTCATTGCCCGCGAAGGTCGGCGCGCCGTCCTTCCAGATCGACATGTGGGTGTGCATGCCCGAACCATTGTCCGCCTTGATCGGCTTGGGCATGAAGGTCGCGGTCTTGCCGTAGGCATGGGCGACCTGCTGCACGACATACTTGTAGACCTGCACCTGGTCGGCGGTCCTGGTGAGCGTCGAGAAGGTGATGCCGAGCTCGTGCTGGGCGGCGGCGACCTCGTGATGGTGCTTGTCCATGTTGAGGCCCATTTCCATCATCGTCGCGACCATTTCGCCGCGGATATCGACCGCGCTGTCGACCGGGGCGACCGGGAAATAGCCGCCCTTGGCGCGCGGGCGGTGGGCCATGTTGCCGGATTCGTATTCCTTGCCCGTGTTGGTCGGCAGTTCGATGTCGTCGATCGCGTAGCCCGAGCCGGCATAGCCGTCCTCGAAGCGGACATCGTCGAACATGAAGAATTCGGGTTCCGGCCCGACGAACACCGTGTCGCCGATGCCGGAGGCCTTCAGGTAGGCCTCGGCGCGCTTGGCGGTCGAACGCGGATCGCGCTCATAGTCCTGCCCGTCGGACGGTTCCACGATGTCGCAGAAGATCGCGAGCATCGGGGTCGCCGAGAAGGGATCGGTGTAGACCGCGTCCATGTCGGGACGCAGGATCATGTCGCTTTCGTTGATGACCTTCCAGCCTTCAATCGAGGAGCCGTCGAACATCAGCCCGTCCTCGAGCGCGTCCTCATCCATCGCGCTCGCCGCCATGGTCAGGTGCTGCCACTTGCCCTTGGGATCGGTGAAGCGCAGGTCGACCCATTCGATTTCCTCGTCCTTGATCCGTTTGAGGATGTCATTCACGCTTGCCATAGTGTCACTGCCTCCACTGTTCGTTACTGGTGATTGGAGAGGTGCCAGCCTGCCCGGCGGGCGGGGTTGTGTTCATTCCGTCGGCCCTGCCGCCCTTGCATCGCGCTTCAGATCGCGTCGTCGTCGGTCTCCCCGGTCCGGATGCGAAGGGCGGATTCGATCGTGCTGACGAAGATCTTGCCGTCACCGATGCGCCCGGTCTTGGCGGCCGCCGCGATCGCTTCGACCACGCGCGCCGCCTGGTCGTCGGCGACGACCACCTCGAGCTTTTTCTTGGGCAGGAAATCGACGACATATTCGGCGCCGCGATAGAGTTCGGTATGCCCCTTCTGCCGGCCGAAGCCCTGGACTTCCGTGACGGTGATGCCCGACACGCCGATTTCGTGCAGCGCCTCCTTCACCTCGTCGAGCTTGAAAGGCTTGATGATCGCCTCGATCTTTTTCACGTCGTCCCCTGTCGCTCGCGGCCCGATTTCCGACCCAAGCGATAGCGCAAGGAATCGTTTGGTGTGCCCAAGGAATTAGCAAGATTGTGACGCGCGGCGCAACAGGACTCGTGACCTTCCCGAAGGCTGCCCAGATTTTGGGCAGCGCCCTCGCTCACAGGCGCAACCCCGCGGTTTCGGGGAGGCCGCACATCAGGTTGAGATTCTGGATCGCCGCGCCGGATGCGCCCTTGCCGAGGTTGTCGAGCCGGGCGATCAGGCGGGCCTGATTGCTATCGGGACCGCCATCGAACACGGCGAGTTCCATCCCGTCCCACGGCAGGGCGTCGCGCCGCAGCAGGATCTCTCCGGGCAGGTCGGGCGATTGGCGGACCGTCACGACCTCGCTTGCCGCGTAGTGGGTTGCAAGTTCGCTCTCGAACATCGGCGCTGAATTGCGCTCGCTCAGCAGCGTGGCGGGGAGCGGCACATCGACCACCATGCCGCGATGGGCGGGAACAACGGCCGGCGAGAAAACCGGAGCATGGGTAAGCCCGGCATAGGCCCGCATTTCGGGCAGGTGCTTGTGCCCCAGCGCCAGGCCATAGGCGCGAAAGGCGACGGCGGGATCGGCCTCGAACCGTTCGATCAGCGCATTGCCACCACCCGAATAGCCGCTCACCGCGTTGACGGTGTAGGGCCAGTCGGCAGGCAGCATCCCGGCACGCACCAGCGGCGCGAGCAGAGCAAGAAACCCGGTGGGATAGCACCCCGGATTGCTCACGAAGCGGGCGTTCGCGATCGCCTCGCGCCCGACGATCTCGGGAAAGCCGTAGATCCATCCCTCGGCGACGCGGTGCGCGCTCGAGGCGTCGATGATGCGGGTGTCCGCCCCTTCGGCCAGCTTCACCGCCTCCTTCGCCGCCTCGTCCGGGAGGCACAGGATCGCGATGTCGGCGGCGTGGAGCGCGTCGCGGCGTGCGCCGTCGTCCTTGCGCCGTGCGTCATCCAGCACGATCAGCTCGAATTCGGCGCGGTCCTTCAGCCGGTCGCGGATCTCGAGCCCGGTCGTGCCCGCCGCACCGTCGATGAAGACCCGCACGCTCACGCCTCCGCGACCTCGCGCGCGCGGCAATAGCCGCTGGGCCCCGCCGGACCGACACAGCCCCAGACCCATTCGCCCGCCCGGTCGAGCACTTCGAAGCGCGTGCCCGCCGGGAGGCGGTGCAGCACCTCGCTGTCCTCGCGCGGGTGGAGCCGCAGATCGGCACCCGCCGGACCGATCGCGGCGACCTCAGGGATCACGTAATGCGCGGCGAGATGCTGTCCCGCGAGCGCGATGTGGGCCAGGTCGCCGCGCAGCGGGAGCGTGCCGGGCTCGGGCCGGGCGACCGGGCCGCGCAGGCCGATCACCCCGTCTGGCACGTCATAGGCCGTCTCGTCCGTCACGCTGTCGGCTGCCGTGCCGTCCATTCCTGTGTCGCTCTTCCTCGCTCGCCGGGGGTCCGGGTGAAGCCGCGCGCTTAGCCGCAAGGTACGCCGCGGGCAAGCAAGCCGCCGGGGATTACCCGCCGTAGCGTTTCCGGAGCGCGTGCCAGCTCGCCCTCAGGCCATAGGCCCCGCCGCCCTTGGCGCGGCCGGGCTTGGCCGCCGGCCGCCAGGCGAAGGTGTCGAAATGCACCCAGTCCAGCCCTTCGCCGACGAAACGGTCGAGGAAGAGGCCCGCGACGCTCGCCCCGGCGAAGGCGTTCTGGTGGGCGTTGGCGAGGTCGGCGATGTCGCTCGCCAGCCATTCGCGGTAGGAATCGGGCAGCGGCAGGCGCCAGGGCGCATCGTCGTTCGCCTTGCCCGCTTCGAGGAAGGCCTCCGCCGTCGCGTCGCGCCGGGCCATCATCGCGGCGAAATCGGGGCCGAGCGCGACGCGCGCCGCGCCGGTCAGCGTCGCGAAATCGACGATCAGGTCGGGCTTCTCCTCGCTCGCGCGGGTCAGGGCATCGCCGAGGATCAGCCGGCCTTCGGCATCGGTGTTGTGGATTTCCACCGTCAGCCCCTTGCGGCTCGCCAGCACGTCGCCGGGGCGGAAGGCGGAACCGGAGATCGCGTTCTCGACCGCCGGGATGAGGAGGTGGAGCCGCACCTTCAGACCCGCTCCCATGACGAGGCCCGCCAGCGCCAGCGCATGGGCCGCGCCGCCCATGTCCTTCTTCATCAGGCGCATCCCCGAGGCGGGCTTGATGTCGAGGCCGCCCGAATCGAAGCACACCCCCTTGCCGACGATGGCGAGGACCGGGTCGTTTTCGTCCCCCCAGTCGAGATGCATCAGGCGCGGTGCGTGATGGCGCGCGGCGGCGCGGCCGACCGCGTGGATCATCGGGTATTCCTGTTCGAGCGTGTCGCCGCGCACCACCTTGAGGTTCGCTCCGTAGGCCTTCGCCAGCGCTTCGCATTCCGCCTCGAGCGCGGCCGGCCCCATGTCCTCGGCCGGCGTGTTGACGAGGTCGCGGACCTTCATTTCGGCTTCGGCCTCCGCCCGCAGGGCCTCCGCCCGCGCGATCTCGGTGGTGAGCAGCACGCGCGGGCCGGTCGGCCTTTCCTCGGCGCGGTAGCGGGTGAAGCGGTATTGCGCGGTCATCCAGCCGAACATCGCGGCGCCCGGCTCGCGCCCTTCGAGGCGATAGGTCCCCTCGGGCAGCGCCTCGGCGAGTGCGGCCATGCACCAGCTCAAAAGGCTGTCGGGGCCGGCGACCCCGCCGACCGCGAAGAAAGTGTCGCCATCGGGCACGATCCCGACCTGGCCGCCGCTCCCGTCGAATTTCTGCGCTGCGAGGGCCGCCCGCTGGCCGGCGGAAAGCGAGCGCGCGAAATCGTCGAAGCCGTCCTTGTTGACGAGGTGGATGGCGATCGCGTCCTGGCCGCGATCGGGCTGGATCAGGTCCTTGGTATCGGTCATATTGCAAGCCTACTTAACCGCGCTTCGGCGCATGTCACGTCGCAATTCGGTCCGAAAGGGAGACGGGTGATGCGTCCGGTCTGGTTTGCGGGAACGTGTCTTGCGCTCGCCGCCTGTTCCTCGCCCGAGGATGTCGCCGAAGCGGTGGCCGGCGAAAGCGGCAAAATCCGCCCCGTCGCGGCGGGCGAGAACCCGCGTCCCGTCGATTTCGAGGACAACGAGGAACGCGGCGGCGGGACGCGCGACTTCTCCTATGCCTGGCCCGCAGAGGTGTCCGCCATTCCCCCGCTCGCCGAACTGCTGACGCGCCGTCGCGAGGCCGCGCTTGCGGAGCAGAAGGCGGAATGGGAGGAGGCGCTCGCCGAATTCGCGGGCGAGGATTGTGCCGCGTGCAAGGCGCGCGGGTTCCTCAAGGGCTGGGAGGTCGTCGCCGACACCCCGCGCTTTCTCTCGCTCCAGGGCGAGGCGAGCCTGTTCAGCGGCGGCGCGCACGGCAATCTCGCCTTCGATGCGCTGGTGTGGGACCGCGAGGCGGGCGCGGCGCTCGACGCGATGGAGCTGTTCACCTCGCCCGAAGCGCTCGCCGAAGCGGTGCGCGCGCCCTATTGCCTTGCGCTTCTCGCGCAGCAGAACGAGCGGCGCGGCGAAGGATCGACCGAACCTGCCGATCCCTTCGCCGACTGCCCGGCCCTCGATGAACTGGTGATCGCCCCGGCGAGCGTCGGGGGCGGGGCGTTCGACACGCTCCACCTGCTCGCCGCGCCCTATGTCGCCGGCCCCTATGCCGAGGGGCCCTACACGGTCCGGCTGCCGGTCACCGAGGCGGTGCGCGCCGCGGCAAGGCCCGAATACCGCGCCGCCTTCGCCGCGCCCTGACGACCGGGCGCGGGGACTCGCAAGTGACGCCTGCCCTCGCTATGTAGGACCAATGACCGAATACCAGCTCGTCGACAGCACCGACACCGTCTACCGCGACGGCACGATCAAGCTCCACACCGAGGAAGGTTTCGAAGGGATGCGCCGGGCCGGGAGGCTCGCCGCGACCATCCTCGACGAGATCGCCGACTACGTCGAACCGGGCGTCACGACCGAAAGCCTCGACACGCGCATCCGCGAAATGATGCTCGATGCGGGCGCGGTTCCGGCGACGCTCGGCTATCGCGGCTACACGCATTCGTCCTGCATCTCGATCAACCACGTGATCTGCCACGGCATCCCGGGCGACAAGGTGCTGAAGGAAGGCGACATCCTCAACATCGACGTGACGCCGCTGCTCGACGGCTGGCACGGCGACACCAGCCGGATGTTCTATGCGGGCGAACCGGCGATCAAGGCGAAGCGGCTGGTCGATGTCACCTATGAATGCCTGATGCTCGGGATCGAGGCGGCCTCGAAACCGGGCGCCCGGCTCGGCGATATCGGCGCCGCGATCGAGGCCCACGCCCGGCAGTTCCGCTACGGCGTGGTGCGCGAATTCTGCGGGCACGGCCTCGGCCGCCTGTTCCACGACGCGCCCGAAGTCGTCCATGCGGCGAAGGCCGGGACGGGGCCGGAGCTGAAGCCCGGAATGTTCTTCACGATCGAGCCGATGATCAATCTGGGCAAGCCCTGGGCCAAGGTGCTTGGCGACGGCTGGACGGCGGTGACGCGCGACAAGTCGCTCTCCGCGCAGTTCGAACATTCCCTCGCGATCACCGAGGACGGGGTGGAGATTTTCACGAAGAGCCCGACCGGAAGGGACAAGCCGCCTTATTCTTGAGAGGTGCGAGCGAGTCCTTAGCGTGTCTACTCTCTCAGCCGCTTTTTACACAATGTCGGGCATAGACTGATCGCTCTTTCCGATGTTGCAGGCCTCGCAAAGAATCTGGAGGTTATCCAGCTCGGTTTCGCCACCCTTGCTCCACGGGACGATATGGTCGACGTGGAGCTTCGCGCCGCTTGCCACGTCCGCCCCGCACAGTTGGCAACGCGCCCCATCTCTCATCAAAACCAAGGCTCTGAGCCTCCAGTTGATATTTCGGGTCGTCCTCTTTCCTTGTCGTTGTGTTCGTTCGATCGTTTCCGGGCCGGCGATCTCCGCACCATTCGCCCACTCGACGAAACAATCTAGCCCGGATTATTCACCGGCAGTGGTCTGACGGGTTGGCGGGAGTGGCGTAAGCATTTGCATTGTTGTAGGAATGTGGTTGCTTAAGCCAGACCTGCAACGGGGCAAAATATGCCACAGACCACACCCGCCGGATGCGATGATAGCGCGTCCGTATTTTCGTTTCCAGCAGTGCGCGGCAAGAAGGTCACAGCTGCGTTTGACGGCGGCAGGCTGACCTCGGATGGCGGGGTCCTGGTGCTGGCTCAGGCCGAGCGCATGATGGGGCTCTGCCAGCGGCTTGCGGCGTGTATTGCCGATCCGCGCGATCCTGCTCGGGTGGTTCATCGGCTTGAAGATATCCTGCGCGCGCGGATGTTCGCGATCGCCTGCGGCTATGAGGATGCCGATGATCTCGACGCTCTGCGCGATGATCCGGGCTTCCGCCTTGCGCTGGGCAAGCTGCCGGGATCGGGTGCGGGGTTGGCCAGCCAACCGACGATGAGCCGCTGGGAGAATGCGCCGAGCACGCGCGAGCTGGCAAAGATGCTGGGGATCATGATCGACATCTACTGCGCCAGCTACCCCACTCCGCCGGCGGCGGTGACGCTGGATATCGATGACACCTGCGACGTCGTGCACGGCTATCAGCAACTCTCCTTCTGGAACGGACATCATGGGGAGCGCTGCTTCCTGCCGATCCATGTCTACGACACGGCAACGGGCCGGCCGGTGGCGATGCTGCTGCGCACGGGCAAGACGCCTTCTGGCAAGGAGGCGGCAGGGCATATCCGGCGTCTGGTGCGCCATCTTCGCCGCCACTGGCCTGATACCCACATCACCATCCGCGGTGACGGGCATTATGGACGGCCCGAGGTCATGGCCTTCTGCGAGGCGGCCCATGTCGATTACGTGTTCGGTCTGCCGACCAACGCCGCGCTGCGCGCTGATCCGGTTATCGTCACTGCCGCCGATGCCTGCGCGGTCCGCCGCGCCGAGTGCCAACTCCCGGTCCTGCGCAGCTATGCCGAGACCCGCTACGGCGCGAAGAGCTGGAACCGCCAGCGCCGCGTCGTCGCCAGGATCGAGGCCAGCACGCTGGGAATGGATATCCGCTACGTCGTCACATCGCTCACCGAAAGCTCGGCCGAGCACATCTATGACACGCTCTACTGCGCGCGCGGGCAGGCCGAGAACCTGATCAAGCTGCACAAGACCCAGCTGGCCAGTGACCGCACCTCGTGCCGGTCGGCGAACGCCAACCAGATGCGCCTGATCCTGCACACCGCTGCCTACTGGCTGCTGTGGCGCGTTCAGCAGGCGATCCCAAAGACCACCGCTCTGGCAAAAGCCGAGTTTACGACCCTGCGCCTGCGGCTGCTCAAGGTTGCTGCCCGCGTCATGGAAAGCGCCACCCGAATCCGCGTAGCGTTCGCCTCTGCGTGCCCCGATGCCGATCTGATGCGTGCCATCGTTCTCGCGCTCAAGCCTGCGCCGACGTAGCGGGCGCGGCAGTGCCGCAGAAACCCCGAGCCAAGTCCTTCAACCAGAAAAGCCCATCGATCACAGCGCGGTGAAACAGACGCCAGCGGTGCCGCACGCCCGCTCTACGCCGCCGCACGCAGCAGTGGCGTCAAGCTCGCGCCGAGAGGCGCCCAACCGCATCGCCGTGAATAAGAGAGGCTAGGGCCTTCCTCCAGCCGCCGAACCGGTTCGCATATGTTCCTGCTGAGTAGGTAGACAGGGGGCCATCAATGTCCGTATATTTGGGTTGTCTGCCAAGCTTCAGCCAGACGTTGACTAGATTTTCGAATAATTCGTTCTCAGGGATGTTTAGATTTCGTGAGCGCTCTAGGCTCAGGACTCATTGCGGCAGCCAGAAGATGACGGTTGCTGCGATGCAGATGGCGGACATGAAGGTGTGCGCGCAGCGATCGTAGCGGGTGTGGATCCGGCGCCAGTCCTTGAGTTTGCCGAACATGTTCTCGACCTTGTAGCGTTGGCGATAGAGGGTCGTGTCGTGCGGGATGGGCACCTTGCGGTTCGCCTTTGACGGGATGCACGGAGCAATGCCGCGCTGCTCCAGAGCGGCGCGAAACCAGTCAGCATCATAGCCCCGGTCGGCGAGCAACGCCTTTGCCTTCGGAAAGGCATCGATCATCAGTGCAGCGCCCTTGTAGTCGCTCATCTGCCCTTCACTGAGCAGCATGATCAGCGGGCGGCCCTTGCCATCGCAGACGGCGTGGAGCTTTGAGTTCAAGCCACCTTTGGTGCGCCCGATACGTCGGGATAGAGCCCCTTTTTTAGCAGGCTTGCTGCTGTCCGATGCGCCTTCAGATGGGTGGCATCGATCATCAGCTGATCGGGCTTCCCGCCCTTGGCGGCTAGCTCGGCGAAGATGCGGTTGAACACGCCCAGGCGGCTCCAGCATATGAAGCGATTATAGATCGTCTTGTGCGGACCATAACCGACCGGCGCATCACGCCAGCGCAGCCCGTTCCTGATCACAAAGACGATGCCGCTCACGATCCGCCGATCATCAACCCGCGGAATGCCGTGCGACAGTGGGAAATAGGGCTCAATCCGGCGCATCTGCGCCTCGCTCAACAACCACAGCTCGGACAACAGCAACACCTCCCTGGTGCCGCCATTGAATCAACCGATTGCCTCCCGCGCAAGCGATTTAATGGGTCCTGAGCCTAGACCGGCTGCATCAAGAGCCTTACGCCAAGATCCGAAACGACGGGCGAGCGTCGAGCTATGGTAAAGACCAATTTCGTTGAACTGATCAATCGTGACAGTCTTTGTTCCAAGCCGATTTGCAACTGAACGCAGCTCTTCGAGGAGATCAGAGTCTGGAACGTCTCGATGGTAAGGCTCTAGCTGGAATTTCAAAGGATTTTCCTCGAACGGCATGGATCAACTGAAATACTCATTTCGGCAGGGCATGATGCCTTCGTCGGCAAGCCCATGCAAATTAGTATCGATTGCCTACGGCTAGCTCGCAGATCCCGAACTCGCGCCACTCATCTCACAAGAACCACACGAACAACACCCCCACCATCACCCCAATCACGCCGAGCGAAAAGCCGAGCATCCACGCCGCCGGCTTCGACACCCGCCCCAGCACCTTCCATTCATAGCCGAGCGCGATTCCCAGCGTGATCGGCACCTGCGCCGCGATCGCGACGGGATCGGGCAGGCCCGCCACCTGCACCACGCGGGCATAGGCCGGGGTCATCAGCGCGAGCGTTGCGATCAGCATCGCCTGCCGATGCGCGTGCATGTCGCGCCTCCGGGCGAAATGCAGCGCGGCGAAATAGAGGGGCAAGAAGGTCACGAACGCGGCGAGGTTCACCACCGTCACCTCCGGGCGGCCCAGTTCCAGCCCGATATTGACCGAGATGATGCCGCCAGACACCGCCATCGCACCCACCAGCGCCATCGAGGCGCGTCCCAAGGCGCGGTGGAGGTCCAGCCGGTGCTCCGCCGCGAGCCAGGCCTGCGAGGCGAGGAGGCCGAGCCATGCCACCATGCTGCCTGCGTGCAGCACCACGATCGGCGTGTAGCGCGCCTGCACCGCCGGATCGGCAACCGCCCTGGCCGCGAAGGCGAGCAGGGTGAAGCCCAGCAGCGCCTGCGCGATGCGGCTCAGCAGCAGGTTCGAGTTGCGATGGCTTTCGGGGGCGCGCATCAGTTCTCCCTCGCGGCGCGGATGGCGGCGCCCGCCGCGAAGGGCGCGATGGCGACCAGCAGCAGGCTTGCCGCACCAACGAAGCCGAGGCTCGCCGGGTCCTGACGCGCCAGAGCGCCCGCTCCGAAGATGAGGATGGGCAGGGCAAGCGGGACCAGCAGCAGGCCCGACAGCGCGGCGCCCGCCCGCAGGCTCGCGGTGAGCGCGGCGATGATGAGGCCGATTGCCGCGAGGCCCGGCGTGCCCGCCAGCAGGCCGAGCAGGAGAAGGTCGAGCACCGGCCCCTCCAGCGCCAGCAGCGCGGCCGCCGGAAAGGTCGCGAGCACCAGCGGCGGGCCGAAGCTGAGCCAGTGGGCGAAGAGGCGGACCGCCATCATCCCCTCTTCGGACACGCCCCGCAGGCGCAGCTGGTCGAAGGTGCCAAGCTCGATATCCTCCGCCACCAGCCGGTCCAGCGGCAGGATCGCGGCAAGCAGGGCGGCGATCCACACCACGCCCCCGCCGGTGCGCGCAAGCAGGTTGGCATCCGGCCCCACCGCGAAGGGATAGAGCATCGCGACCGCGACGAAGAACACCAGCGGCAGCGCCGCCCCTCCGCCCGCGAAGGGGAAGAAGCGCGCAAGGTCGCGGCGGAGCAGCGCCCCGATCACGCAGGCTCTTCCCGCGGCGCGTAATCCTCTATGGCGAGGCTCTGAAGGCCAGGCACGGCGAGCTTCTGGTGCGAAGCGACGAGCGCTATGCCGCCGCGCGCGACGTGTTCGGCGACGAGGTCGGTGACCGTCCCGATGGCCCCCGCATCGAGCCCCGAAAGCGGCTCGTCGAGCAGCCAGATCGGGGCTTCCCGCCCCATCAGCGCGGCGAGCGCGGCGCGCTTCTTCTGGCCGGTCGAAAGATAGCGCACCGGCACGTCGAGCAGCCGCGCGAGGCCGAGCCGAGCGTGGATCTCCCCTGCGTGCGGGCACCGGTCGATCCGCTGCCAGAACCCGAGCGCGCGGCCCAGCGGGAGGTCGGGATCGAGCGCCGGGCGTTCGTCGACGAGGCCGATCGCGCCCGCCGCCTCGACCTCGCCCGCATAGGGCCGCATGAGCCCGGCCAGCGTGCGGATCAGCGTCGTCTTGCCCGTCCCGTTGGCTCCAACGAGGTGCAGCGCCGTGCCGGGAGCAAGGTCCAGCGCCAGCCCGCGCACCAGCAGGCGGTCACCCCTGCGGCAGGCAAGGCCGCGCGCGGCAAGGCGGATGTCGGGGGAAAATCGGACAGAACCTTCCATTGACCTTGTGCGTTAGGCAAAAGAGCCCCTCCTCACAAGCGACGAAACATCCAACAGGGAGCCGAAGAATGGCCGTATCCGAACTCGACGAGAACGACCGCAAGGCGCTTTTAAAGGACCATCCCGACTGGGAACTGGTGAACGAGGGCAAGGCGATCCGCCGCACCTTCCAGTTCGACGATTTCTCGCAGGCCTGGGGCTTCATGAGCCGGGTCGCCCTGCTTGCCGAGACGCAGGACCACCATCCCGAATGGTTCAACGTCTACGCCAAGGTCGAGATCACGCTGACCACGCACGATGCCGGCGGACTGTCGATGCGCGATGCGACCATGGCGCAGGCGATCGACCGGTTGGTCTGACGGTCCGTCATTTCCCGAGCAGCGCGGTGCCCGTGCGGTTCTGCCTGCGGACCTTGTTCGGGAACCAGCGCTTGGCGAAATTGAGCCGGCGGGCGGTCTTGCCGACGAGGTAGTGCAGGTCCTCGCCGTGCACCGCGTTCCAGACGGCCTCGGCGACTTCCTCGACCGGCGTGATCTCGAGCCCGGCGGCCTTCACCCTGTCGCGCACCATCTCGTTCGAGCGGCGGTTGCCGGTCCCGTCGAGCAGCGGCGTCTCGATGAAGCTCGGGCAGATCGAGGAAACCTTGATCCCGTCCGTCGCCCATTCGGCATCGAGGCTTTCGGCGATCCCGCGCACCGCGAACTTGGTCGCGCAATAGACGCTCATGCCGGTCCCGCCCGAAATGCCCGCCGCGCTCGCGATGTTGACCAGCGCAGAGCCGGGGGCGGTGTCGAGGAGATGCGGATAGGCCGCCTGCGCGCCGAACAGCACGCCCTTGAGATTGATGTCGAGGCAGCGCTCGATCTCGTCGGTTTCCAGTTCGGCGAGCGGCCCGCCCGTGCCGATCCCGGCATTGTTCACCACCACGTCGATCCGGCCCCCGGCGGCGGTGCGAAAGGCATTCAGCGCCTCGTCCCACATCTCCCGGTCGCGCACGTCGAGCCGGTGGGCGTATTTGAACCCGCCCGGGATCAGGCCGAGCGTGTCCTCCATGCCCTGCCGGTTGATGTCGCCGATCCCGACGAACCAGTCCCGCTCGCCGAAATGGCGCGCGATCGCCCGGCCGATGCCGGAGGCCCCGCCGCTGATGAAGATGCTGCGCCGCTGCTCGGCCATATCGGTCCCTCTCCCGTGGATTGCGTTTTGCAACCCTCTAGAAGCACCGGCCCTTCTTGTCAGCAGGGTTCAGCCCCCCACGCCGGCAAGGCCCTTCACGTGTTCCTCGCCTTCGACGATCTGCGCGCTCGACGGGGCCAGCACGTCGCCCAGCGGTTCCGCGCGGCCGCCGAGGCATTCGGCGAGGAAGTTCTCGGCGATGGCGAAGAAGGCGATGGAGTTCTCGGGCCGGGCGAAACCGTGGCCCTCGTCGGGATAGAGGACATAGGTGACGGGGATGCCCGCCTCCTTCATCGCGCCGACGATCTGGTCGCTTTCGGCCTGCTTGACGCGCGGATCGTTCGCCCCTTGCGCGATCAGCAGCGGCTTGGTGATCCGGTCGGCCTTGTAGAGCGGGCTTGCGGCGCGCAGCAGGGCGCGGCCTTCCTCGGTTTCGGGATTGCCCATGCGTTCGTGGAAGATCTTCACCATCGGCGCCCAGTAGGGCGGGATGGTCGAAAGCAGCGTTTCGAGGTTCGAGGGACCCACGATGTCGACCCCGCAGGCGAAGGTCTCGGGCGTGAAGGCGAGCCCGGCCAGCGTCGCGTAGCCGCCATAGGACCCGCCCATGATCGCGACCTGGTCCTCGCCGGCGATGCCTTCGCCGATCGCCCAGCGGGTCGCATCGATCAGGTCGTCGTGCATCTTCAGCCCCCACTGCTTGTTCGCCGCATTGAGGAAGTCCTTGCCGAACCCGGTCGAGCCGCGGAAGTTCACCGAGAGCACGGCATAGCCGCGATTGGCGAGCATCTGGTGGATCGCATCGAACCCGTAGCTGTCGCGTGCCCACGGCCCGCCGTGGACCAGCAGCACCATCGGCACGGGGCTTTCCGGGCGGCCGTCGCCGTCCTCGTCGGAACCGGGCGGCAGGGTGAGATAGGAGGGCAGGGTCAGCCCGTCCCGGCTCGTGATCTCGATCGTGTGCATCGGCTGGAGCGGCGCGCCCTCCAGTTCTGGCCGCGAGACGTAGAACGGGGTCAGAGTCTGGGCCTTGCGATCATAGATGTAGGTAGCCGTCGGCGCGGTCAGCGGGTCGTTCCAGACGATCCAAGTCATGTCGTCGTCGGTCCGGCTGGAAATGCCGAATTCGCCGTCGAGCCGCTCGCCAAGCCAGTCGAGCGAGGCCCTGATGTCGGGATCGGTCGCGGTCCATTCGGTCTTGAGGTAGTTGACCGACCACGCCTCGACCTCGCCGGTCTTCGGGTCGCGCATCGTGCCGCCGATATCGGCCTTGTCGTGTTCGGCGATCAGGCGGCGCTCGCCGGTCGCGGTATCCTGCGCGTAAAGCGCCGCGGTGTTGCGCCCGCGACTGTCGAGCCAGTAGAGCACGGATCCGTCGGTGGTGTAGCCGACGGGCGAGGTGGTGAGCGAATCCTCCATCGCGCTGGTTTCGAACGGCTCTTCCTCGACCTTGCCGTCCGTCACCCGGAAATAATCGGTCCCGCCCGCTTCGTTCTGGCGCATCGCCATGCGCAGGGTGAGCGTGTCGTCGGCCATGAACCCGGCATAGGACGTGTTCTCGAACACCGGTTCCATCTCGCCGGTGTTCATGTCGAGCAGGTGGACATCGTGGAATTGCGGGTCGCGGTTGTTGAGGCCGACGAGGATCTTGTCCTTGATCGTCTCGGAGGCGCCGACGATCTGGACGCGGGTGTTCTCGAACGGCGTCATGAGCCGTTCCTCGCCGGTCGCGATGTCGATCCGGTAGAGCAGGAAGTTCTCGTCCCCGCCCTTGTCCTGGATGTAGCCGATGCTCTTCGCGTCCGCGGCCCAGAAATGCTGGCGGATCGGGCGTTCGACGGCATTCGTGACGACCTTCGCCGCGTCGGGATCGTCCGCCGGCGCGACCCAGATGTTGAGCACGCCCTTGCTCGGCGCGAGCCAGGACAGCCATTTGCCGTCCGGGCTGATTTGCCCCTGCGCGCGGGTGGGATTGCCGAACAGGTGGTCGCGCGGGATGATCGGGGCTTGCTCTTGCGTGGTGGTCATCGATGCTCCGGAAATCGTGGTCTTGTGGTTTGTCGCCGGGTCCGCCGAGACGAGGCCCGGCAGGCACAGGGCCGTTGCCGCGACGGCGGTGCCCAGCAGGCGGACGGTGTTCGAGATGTTCGACATGGCGGCTTTCCTCTCCCCTTCAAGCCGGTGTGTTGTGTCGACAATACGCCATTGCCGTTTGCGATCAAGCGGTTCGGCAAGGTCAAAGCGCCGGATTGGCGCAATTGCGGGAAAAAGAGATTGCCGCGCGGAATTGAGCATAATGCTGCGATTTCAGGAGGTTGGTGGAGGTCACTCGGTCGAGCTCACTCAGTCGAGCTCGCTACTGCGACATTCCGGCAGCGCCTGGAAAGCGGTTTCTTGATGTATCCGAAAGGCAGCTGAATGACCGAATTTGGGTGGTGAACTGCCCTTCACCCTTTTCCGGCAAAGGGGTTTGCCGGCGTCGGGGTCGCAAGCGGAAGTTTCGCTTTCCGACGGAAAATGCGGATTTCGGACACCAGCTCAGACCGGTTCACGACTTTTCGAGTAATAGTGCCACGTGAAGATCGCCATGGCCCCGCGATGGGGCGCCCATATCTCGCCGATGGCACGGGTGTCCTTCTCCCCGGGGCGCTCCTCCATCCCGACGAGCCGCCTTACGCCTTCCTGCACGGCAAGGTCGCCCGCCGGCCAGATATCGCCGCGCCCCTCGGCGAACAGGAGGTAGATCTCCGCCGACCAGCGCCCGATGCCCTTGACCCCGGTCAGCAGCGCGATCGCCTCCTCGTCGTCCTGGGGCAGGGCATGAAGGTCGATCGCGCGCGCTTCGACGAGTTCGCAAAGGGAGCGGGCATAGCCCTGTTTCTGGCGCGACAGGCCGCAGGCGCGAAGCGTGTCGAAATCGCGCGCCAGCAGGCTCGCCGGAGCGAAATCCCCGCCCAGCTCGGCCTCCAGCTTCGCCCACATCGAAGCTGCCGCCGCGACCGAGACCTGCTGGCCGACGATGGTGCGAAGCAGCGTGCGAAAGCCGCGTTCGCGGATGCGCGGGGCGGGATGGCCGACCCGCGCCAATGCGCGCGCGACCCGTTCGTCGCGCGCAGCGACCGCGTCCAGGGCGGCCCGCAATTGCCCTTCGTTCAGCCCCATCGAGCGCCGCTCACTCTCAAATCCCCTAACTTGCCTAGCGTTTCAAACTGGCCTAGCAGCCCGCTTGTTTCCCGAACAGCGCGATGCCCTTCGCGCGCAACCTTTCGAACGGCAGGAGAACGAAAGCCCATGCCCAAGCTGGTCGTGACCAATCGCGAAGGCGAAACGAGCGAGATCGACGTCGAGGACGGTCTGACGGTGATGGAGGCCATCCGCGACAATGGCTTCGACGAACTGCTGGCGCTGTGCGGCGGGTGCTGCTCCTGCGCGACCTGTCATGTCCACGTCGATGCGGCCTTTTCCGACAGGCTCCCGGCGATGAGCGAGGACGAGGACGACCTGCTCGAAAGCTCCGACCACCGCACCGAAACCTCGCGCCTGTCCTGCCAGATTCCGTTCACCGACGCGCTCGACGGGCTCAAGGTGACGATCGCGCCCGAGGACTGAACGGCGATTGCGGGCGGGGCCGGGAAGGCCTAGGTCGGCAGGCATGAACATCACCGCTCCCATCGGCGACACGCTTTCGCTCATCGGCAACACCCCGCTCGTCCGGCTCCGCGGGCCGAGCGGGGCGGCGGGCTGCGACATCTGGGGCAAGTGCGAATTCGCCAATCCCGGCTCCTCGGTGAAGGACCGCGCGGCGCTCTACATGATCCGCGATGCCGAGGCGCGCGGGGAACTGAAGCCCGGCGGCACGGTGATCGAGGGGACGGCGGGGAACACCGGCATCGGCATCGCGCTGGTCGCCAATGCGCTCGGCTACCGCACGGTCATCGTCATGCCCGACAACCAGTCGAAGGAGAAGATGGACACACTGCGCGCACTGGGCGCCGAGCTGGTCCTCGTTCCGCCGACGAAATACGCCGACCCCAATCATTTCCAGCACGTATCGCGCCGGATGGCGGAGGAGACCGCGGGCGCGGTGTGGGCCGGGCAGTTCGACAACGTCGCCAACCGCAAGGCCCATATCGAGGGCACCGCGCAGGAACTGTGGCACCAGACCGGCGGCCGGATCGACGGCTTCACCTGCGCCGCGGGCACGGGCGGAACGATCGCGGGGGTCGGCATGGGGCTCAAGGAGAAGAACCCCGACATCCGCATCGCGCTGACCGATCCGCATGGCGCGGCGCTCTACAACTACTTCGCGCACGGCGAATTGAAGGCCGAGGGCTCCTCGGTCGCGGAAGGCATCGGGCAGGGCCGGATCACCGCCAATCTCGAAGGCGCGCCGATCGACACCCAGTTCCGCATCTCGGACGAGGAAGGCCTCGTCTGGGTGGAACGCCTGCTGCGCAAGGAGGGCCTGTGCCTCGGCCTGTCCTCCGGCATCAATGTCGCGGGCGCGATCGAACTCGGCCGGCAACTCGTCGCCGAGGGCCGCGAGAATCCCCAGGTCGCGACGATCCTGTGCGACACGGGTTTTCGCTATCTCTCGACCCTTTACAACGCGGAATGGCTGCGTGCGAAGGGCCTGCCGGTGTTCGACTGGCTGGCAGGCGGCGCATGATGGCGCGCAGGCTCTTCGCGGCCGACCCCGGCGACCGGGGCGAGGAACCGCCCCGGGGCGCACCGCTCGGCGGGACCCGGTCCGAAGCGCTGCAGCGGCTCCAGATCGGCGTGTTCGGGATCTGCGCGATGGTCCTGCTCGTGGGCCTCGCCAGCATCATCGGCAGCCAGGCCGACCGGGTCGAGGAAACCGCCGCGCCCGACGCCGCCCCCACGACGGAGCCGACCGCGCCCTCCGCGCAGCGCGATCCGCTGGCCGACGCGGGAGTCGTCCCCCCGACCGAGACCAAGCCCAAGCCCGAGCCCGAGCCATCGCCGGGGCCGCAATCGCGCAGCGAGCGCCCGTCCCGGTCCGCCACCCCGCCGGTCGGCGAGGGCCGGGCCGCGCCCGACCGGCCGCGCCGCGACGAGGGCGAGTGATGGTCCCGCTGCACCGCGCGAGGCCGGGCTAGCCCTCGCACGGATGGCGGCGATGCGTGCCAGCACCCTCCTCTTGGGCGGCCTTGCCGCGCTTCTGGTTGTCGGGCTCGCCCTGCTGCTGCCGCGGTTTCTGCTGCCGGGGGATGCGCCCGCCGCCTCCCCGCAGCCGCCCGCCGCCCCTGCCGCGGGCGTGGGACCGCGCCCTGAACTCGGGCTCCACACCGGCCTGCCGCTCCACCGCCCGCTCGACCTCGGGATCGAGGCGCTCGCCCGCGGGGAAGGCGAGGTGCCCTGGCAAAGGCGGGCGATCGAGCGCGGCTATCGCATCGTCCCGCTCGACACGCTCGCCCCCGTCCCCGGCCTCACCGGCGAGGACCCGGCGAGCGATCCCCTCGCCGCCCTGACGCGCCTCGCCGTGATCCAGCCGCGCGGCCTTTCGCCGGCCGACAACGTCGCGCTCGACGACTGGGTGCGCGCCGGGGGGCGGCTGCTGCTGGTGCTCGATCCGATGCTCACCGGGGACTATGACCTCCCGCTCGGCGATCCGCGCCGGCCGAACGCGGTCGCGCTGATCCCGCCGGTGGTGGAGCGCTGGGGGATGAAGGTCATGTTCGACGAGACGCAGGCCGCCGCGCCGCGCTTCGCCGAGTTTGCGGGCGGAACCCTGCCGCTCGCGCTCGCGGGGAGGGTGCAGCAGCGCGAGGGCGCGGGGGCGGACTGCACCTTCGCGGCCGACCGGGCCCTGGCGCGCTGCCGGGTCGGCGAGGGCAGCGTGACCCTGCTCGCCGATGCGACCCTGTTCGAACACGCCGGGCTCGCCGCCGAGGCGGGGCAGGGCGGTTCCGCGATCCTCGCGCTGTTCGACCACGCCTTTGCCTGCGACCCTGCCGGGGATTTCACGGGAAAGCCCGCGCGCTGCGCCGGGAAGGGCGGGGAATGAACGGGAATCGTGCCCGGTTTTCAGGGTGCTTGCGGGGTTTTGTTGACCTGGTCCGATCGCTTCGGGCTCAGTGCGAATACCAAGGGGTGCGAAGAAAAGATATATAAATCATATATTTACCATCTAATCCCGCGAAATCCCGCAAAATCCCCTTTTCACCCGCCTGCTTCCCGGATATTACCGGGATCCATCAAACATGCCGCATTGTCCCGCGTCCCGCCTTCGAGCGCGGCGCGCCGCCCGAACGCGCGCTCGGGGGGCGAGGGGGAAGGCGTGTCGGGAGACGGCAAGCGCAAGAGGGATCGGGCAGGGGCGTGGCGGCTTTTTCGGGATATAACGGACAGGCCTTCTCGCCCGCCGGCGACAAGGGCCGGTTCGTCCTGCCGCCGACCTTCCGCAAGGCGGTGAAGGAAAGCTCCGGGGGCGCGCGCACGCTCTGCCTCGCGGTCCACGACAAGTATGACTGCCTCGTCGGCTTCGGCCTCTCGCGCATCGAGGAGCTCCACCAGCAGCTCGAAAGGGAGGAGGAGCGCGCGATCCGCCTGGGACAGGGCGATTTCGACCCCGACGTGCGCGCCCAGCAGCTTTTCGGCTTCGAACAGATCCCGTTCGACGATTCGGGCCGCTTCGTCATGCCCGAACACCTCAAGGACCTGGGCAAGATCGGGGACGCGCTCTATTTCCACGGGGCGGGCAGGTTCTTCTTCGCCTGGAACCCGGACGAACTTGCGCGGATGGACGCGAGCTTCAAGGGCGCGCAGGCGACCTGCCGCGCGCTGATGGCCAAGGCGAGGGGAGGGGCGAAGTGAACCCGTCGCACGCCCCTGCCCACTTGCCCGTCCTGCTCGACGAAGTGGTCGCGGCCATCGGGCCCGCGCCCGGCATGACCATCGTCGATGCGACCTTCGGCGCGGGCGGCTATTCACGCGCGCTGCTGGAGGCGGGCGCGCGCGTCTTCGCCTTCGACCGCGACCCGCACGCGATCCGCGAAGGTGAGGCGATGGTCGCCCGTTACGCGGGCCAGCTGTCGCTCCACCCCCGGCGCTTTTCCGAAATGGCCGACGAACTCGCCACGCTCGGCGTAGAAAAGGTCGACGCGGTCGTCATGGACATCGGCGTTTCCTCGATGCAGCTCGACCGGGCGGAGCGCGGCTTCGCCTTTTCCGCCGACGGGCCGCTCGACATGCGAATGGGAGGGGACGGGGAAAGCGCCGCCGATTTTCTCAACACTGCCGACGAAGCCGCAATCGCCGACGTGCTCTATCACTATGGCGAGGAACGCCAGTCGCGCCGGGTCGCCCGCGCGATCGTCGCCGCCCGCCCGCTCGAGACGACCGGCGATCTCGCCCGCGTGGTGCGCCGCGCGCTCGGGCACAAGCCGCACGAGAAGAAGGACCCCGCGACCCGCACCTTCCAGGCGGTGCGGATCCACGTGAACGACGAACTGGGCGAACTGCGCGCCGGTCTTGCCGCGGCGGAAATCCTGCTGCGCGAGGGCGGGGTGCTCGCCGTGGTCAGCTTCCACAGCCTCGAGGACCGCATCGTCAAGCGCTTCCTGCGCGAGGCATCGGGCGCGGGCCGTGCGGTTTCGCGCCACCTGCCGGGCGAAATGCCCGGCGCCGCCCCGACCTTCGCCCGCCTGTCGAAGGCGATCCGCCCGGGCGAGGCGGAGTTGGAGGCGAACCCGCGCGCGCGCTCCGCGGTCCTGCGCCACGGCGCGCGGACCGCCGCGCCGGCGCGCGCGCCGGACCGTTCCAACCCGGGAGAAACGCCATGATCATGACCAATGCCCGGATGCGTTCGCTCGGCTGGGCCGCGGTGCTGGCGCTGTGCCTCGGCCTGTTCGTGCTGCTCAGCCTGCGCGTCCACGCGGTGAAGAGCGAGGTCCTGCTTGCCGAACGGGAGATCATCCGGCTGGAGCGCGAGACGCGCCGGCTCGAAACCGAGTTCCAGGCGCGCGCCAACCAGCGCCAGCTGGCCGAATGGAACCGGGTCGAATTCGGCTACGAAGCGCCGCGCGCCGACCAGTATCTCGAAGGGGAACGCCAGCTCGCGAGCCTCGGCGAACCGCGCGGGCCGGGTGCGCCCGCCCCGATCCGGGTCGCGCGGGGCGATTTCGCCGACGCCTCGCAGGCGGAAACGCCGGGGGACGACGGGGCGGAGCGGGCGATGGTCTCGCCGATCACGGGCAAGCCGGTCACGCTCGCTTCCGCGCGCAACGCGGCCGATGCCGCTGCCACAACCCGTTTCGCCGAGGCCTTCGGGGACTTCCTGATCGACGCTTCTCCGATCCGCCCGGCGCGCGCGCAGGCCGCGCGCGAGACAGAGCGCGCAGGGCGCCCCGAATGACCGCCGAGGCCTCCGGCTTCGGGCCCTTGTTCGCGCCCGGCATCATGCGGGAACGGACGGGCTCGTTTGCAGGGGGCGCCCAGCCGCAGCTGCCGCTCGGGTTCGACCGCGCCGCGCCCGGCGGCCGCGCGCGCCCCGCCGGACCGCCGCCCGCGCCCGCCGCACCGCCCGCCGCAGAGCCGGCGCGTTCACCCGCCCCGTCGCCCGCTCCACCGCCGGGCGCGCGCCCGCCGCTGCCGACCGCGCGCGGCCAGCTCATCAGCCTGCGCCGCCAATGGCTGCTCACGGCGCGCGCGCGGCTGCTTTTCGTCGCCTTCGTGTTCGTGCTGGTCGCGTGCGTCGCGCTGCTGCGCCTCGCTGCGCTCGGGCTCGAGGGGGACGGCCCGCGCCGCACCAGTCTCGATGCGGCATTGCTGCCCGATCGCGGCGAGATCACCGACCGCAACGGCATCCCGCTGGCGCGCGCGTTCGAGGCCTATGCCCTGTGGTTCAACCCCGCGGCAATGGACGATGGCGGCGCGCCGCTGGTGCGCCCGCCCGCCGAGGTCGCAGCGGGGCTCGCGGCGATCTTCCCCGACCTCGACGCCGAGCGCACCACGCGCCTCCTTGCCAGCGGCAGGCCCGCCTATCTCCGGCGCCGCATCCTGCCCGAAGAGGCCAACCGCGTGTTCGACCTCGGCGAAGTCGCGCTGGAAACCCCGCGCGAACCCGACCGGCACTATCCGCAGGGCAAGCTCGCCGCGCACGTGCTGGGCTACGTGGTCGAGGAGGAGGACGGGCGGCTCGGCGGGCGCGTGGGGATGGAGCAGGTGCTCGACGCGCGGCTCGCCGATCCTGCCCTGCGCGGCCTGCCCGCCGCGCTCTCGATCGATTTGCGGGTGCAGGGCGCGCTCGAGGACGAACTGCGTTCGGGGATGCTCGCGACCGATGCGATCGGGGCGGCGGGCGTGGTGCTGGACGTCGACACGGGCGAGGTCATGGCGCTGGCCTCGCTGCCCGATTTCGATCCCAACCGGATCGCGAAGGGCGACGTGCCCAACATGCTCAACCGGGTGACCAACCAGGTTTCCGAACTGGGTTCGACCTTCAAGCCGCTGACCATTGCCGCCGCGATCGATGCGGGCGTCGTGCGCGACCTGTCGCGCGACTGGGACGCGCGGCCCGTGGAGATCGGGAGCCGGCGGCTGGCGGATTACACCGACAAGGGCGATGCGCTCAACATCCCCGAAGCGCTGGCCTATTCGTCGAACACGGTGACGATGCGGGTCGCCGACCAGCTCGGCCCGGAGCGGATGCGGCGGATGCTGATGGACCTCAAGATGCATGAGCGCCCGACGATCGAACTGCCCGCGCGCGCGCTGCCGTTCTGGCCGAACGGCGAATGGAGCCGGATCCGGACGATGACGGTCGGCTACGGCCACGGCATCGCGGTGACGCCGCTGCATCTCGCGGGCGCCTATGCCGCGATGGTGAACGGCGGGCTGTGGCGTCCGCCGACGCTGCACCGGCTCGAGGCGGGCGAGGTGCCGCGCGGCAAGCGGGTGTTCAAGGCCTCGACCTCGGCCCGGATGCGCCAGCTGCTGCGGATGATCGCGCTCTACGGCACCGGGCGCAGCGCCGATGCCAAGGGCTACCGCGTCGGCGGCAAGACCGGTTCGGCGGAAAAGAACGCGGGCGGGCGCTACGTCAAGAACAAGCTCATGAGCACCTTCGCCGCGGCCTTCCCGATGGACCGGCCGCGCTTTGTCGTCGTGGTGGTGCTGGACGAACCGCGCGGGACCATCGCCAGCTCCTTCCAGCGCACCGCGGCGTGGAACGCGGCGCCGATCGTGGGCCGGCTGGTTCCGCGGATCGGCCCGATGCTGGGGGTGCGGCCCGACGACAACCGCGACGTCGACATCTCCGACCTGCGCTACCTGATGGAGAAGGACAAGTGAGGCTTGCGGCGCTGTTCCAAGCGGCCGGGGTGGAGCCGCGCGGCGACTGGACGGACGCGGCCGTGAGCGGCTTCGCGATCGATCACCGCAAGGTCGCCCCCGGCACGGTCTTCGGCGCCTTCCGGGGCGAGCGCTTCAACGCCGAGGACGTCATTCCCGAGGCGATCGCGGCGGGCGCAATCGCGGTCGTCGCCGCGCCGCACGCGCGGGTCGAGGGCGCGGCGCATGTCGCGAGCGAGCAGCCGCGCCGCACCTTCGCGCAGCTTGCCGCCCGCTTCTTCGCGCCGTTCCCCGAAACGCTCGTCGCGGTGACGGGGACCAACGGCAAGACTTCCTGCGTCGAGATGACCCGCCAGATCTGGCGCATCTGCGGCCACCGCGCGGCGAGCATCGGGACGCTGGGGGTGACCACGCCCGACGAAAGCGTCTCGACCGGGCTGACGACGCCCGACATCGTCACCTTCCTCGCGAACCTCGCGGGCCTGGCGCGCGAGGGCGTCACCCACGTCGCCTACGAGGCATCGAGCCACGGCCTCGCGCAGTATCGCAGCGAAGGCCCGCCGGTCGCGGCTTCGGCCTTCACCAATTTCAGCCGGGACCATCTCGACTATCACGGCACGATGGAGGCCTATTTCGAGGCCAAGATGCGGCTCTTCGCCGAGGTCGCCCCGCCCGGCAGCCCGGCGGTGATCCATGACGACGGGCACGATGCGGTCTGGATCCCGCAGGCGATCGAGCGGGCGAGGGCGTGCGGGCTCGACGTGCGGACGGTCGGCGAGAAAGGCGATTTCCTGACCCTGGTGAGGCGCGAGCCGACCCAGCTCGGCCAGTTCCTGATGGTGCGCCACGCGGATACGGACTGGAAATTCGAGCTTCCGCTGATCGGCGCATACCAGGCCGCCAATGCCCTCGTCGCGGCGGGGCTCGCGCTTTCGACCGGGCTCGCGCCGATCGACGCGCTCGGCGCGCTCGCCCGGCTCCAGCCGGTGCGCGGGCGGCTCGAACGCGCCGCGATCGCTGCCGTGGGCGCGCCGGTCTATGTCGACTATGCCCACACGCCCGACGCGCTCGAAGCAGCCATCGCCGCGCTGCGCGATCACGTGGCGGGCGGCAGGCTCACCGTCGTCTTCGGAGCGGGCGGCGACCGCGATCCCGGCAAGCGCGCAGCCATGGGCGAGGTCGCAGCGCGCGGGGCCGAGCGGGTGATCGTCACCGACGACAACCCGCGCGGCGAGGACCCGGGCGCGATCCGCGCCGCCATCCTCGAAGGCGCGCGCGCCGCAGGGAGCGCGGCGGACATCGTCGAGGTCGCCGGACGGCGCGAGGCCATCGCCGAGGCGATCGCGGGCGCGGGCGAACACGACATCATCCTCGTGGCGGGGAAAGGCCACGAGCAGGGGCAGATTATCGGGTCGGGAGAGGCTATGCGGGTGTTACCGTTCGACGATGTGGAAGTGGCACGCGAATGCGCGGCCGAACGTAACCGGGATACGGGTCGATGACGCGACGCACCTCAGCGCTCCTCAGGAGCTGGCCGCTCACGGCGCGCGACGCGCTGCCGCTTGCCCTGTGGGATGCGGCCGGGATCGCGGCAGCCACCGGCGGAACGGCGAGCCACGCCTTCGAGGCTTCGGGCATCGAGACGGATTCGCGCGACGTGCGCCCCGGCGACGTGTTCGTGGCGCTGAAGGGCGAAAGCATGGACGGGCACCGCTTCGTCGAACAGGCCTTCGAGCGCGGCGCGGTCGCGGCGATCGTCGATCGCCCTGTCGATTTCCCCCATGTCCTCGTCGAGGACACGACCAAGGCGCTCCACGCGCTCGCCCATGCCGCGCGCGACCGTTCGGGCGCGGTGCGGATCGGCATCACCGGGTCGGTCGGAAAGACCGGCATGAAGGAGGCGATCTTCGCCTGTCTCGACCGGGCGAGCCGGGGTGCGGCGCATCGTTCGGTGCGCAGCTACAACAACCATGTCGGGGTGCCGCTGTCGCTCGCGCGGATGCCCGCTCGGGCGCGCTACGGCGTGTTCGAGATGGGGATGAACCACGCCGGCGAAATCGCGCCGCTGTCGGCCCATGTCCGCCCGCACGTCGCGCTCATCACCACCATCGCGCCCGCGCATATCGAGAACCTCGGCAGCATGGAGGCGATCGCGGACGAGAAGGCGCAGATCTTCACCGGGCTGATGCCGGGCGGGACCGCGATCATTCCCGCCGACAGCGAATGGGCGCCGCGCCTCGTCGGCCACGCCCGGCGGCTCGGCCACCGCATCGTCACCTTCGGGCGCAGCGAGGGTGCCGACGTGCGCCTGCTCGACGCGATTCCCTCCGCCAATGGCGGCTCGCTCGTCACCGCCGACCTCGGCCGGGCGGAGCGACTGTGCTTCTCGGTCGCGGAGCCGGGCGAACACTGGATCGCCAATGCGCTCGGCGTGATGGCGGCGGTGCGCGCGGCCGGGGGCGACCTCGGCGCGGCGGGGCTCGCGCTCGCCGAAATGGGCGGATTGAAGGGCCGCGGGGCGCGTTTCCAGCTCGAGGTGCCCGGCGGGAAGGCGCTGCTGATCGACGAAAGCTACAACGCCAACCCCGCCTCCATGCGCGCCACGCTGCGCGCACTCGGTCAGACCCCGGCGCACCGCCGGGTGGCCGTGCTCGGCAGCATGAAGGAACTGGGCGATTTTTCCGCGGGCTTTCACGCCCAGCTCGCCGAGCCGTTGATCGAGGCAGGGATCGACCACGCGATCCTCGTCGGCGACGAGATGCGCGCGCTGGCCGCCGAACTGGGGAAAGGCAGCGCCAATTCGCTTGGATTCGTGCCCGGTTTCGAGCATTGCGAAACGCCCGCCGAGGCGATCCAGGCGCTCGGACGATATGGTCTCACCCATGGCGATGCGGTTCTGGTGAAGGGCTCGAATTCGGTCGGGCTCGGCGGGCTGGTATCACACTTCACGGATGGCGCGGGCTAGGCACGCGCCGGGGACGAGTTCATGCTCTATCTTCTCGCGGAATTTCTGGGTTTCGAAGGCGCGCTCAACCTCGTGCGCTACCAGACCTTCCGCTTCGGGGCGACGCTGATCACGGCGCTCGTGATCGGCCTCATCATCGGGCCGCGCTTCATCAACATGCTGCGCGTGCGGCAGGGCAAGGGCCAGCCGATCCGGCTCGACGGGCCGCAGACCCACCTCGCCAAGCGCGGCACGCCGACGATGGGCGGGCTGATGATCCTCGTCGCGCTGACGCCCGCGCTGATCCTGTGGATGGACCTTTCCAGCCCCTTCGTCTGGGCCTGCCTCGCGGTCACGCTCGGGTTCGGGCTGATCGGCTTCCTCGACGACTATGCCAAGGTGTCCAAGGCCAGCCACGCGGGCGTTTCGGGGCGGGTGCGGCTGCTGATGGAATTCGCGGTCGCGGGCGTCGCGAGCTACATCATCGTCAGCCAGATCAGCACCAATCTCTACGTCCCCTTCTTCTCCGAGGTCGAGATCCCGCTGGGGCCGGCCTATTACGTCTTCGCCGCCTTCGTCATGGTCGGCGCGGGCAATGCGGTGAACCTCACCGACGGACTGGACGGGCTGGCGATCATGCCGGTGATCATCGCGGCGGGGACCTTCGCGCTGATCGCCTATCTCGTCGGGCGGGTCGATTTCAGCGAGTACCTCGGCATCCCGCACGTGCCGGGCGCGGGCGAACTGGCGGTGTTCTGCGCGGCGATCATGGGGGCCGGGCTCGCCTTCCTGTGGTTCAACGCGCCGCCCGCCGCCGTGTTCATGGGCGATACGGGGAGCCTCGCGCTCGGCGGCGCGCTCGGGGCGATCGCGGTCGCGGCGCATCACGAGGTCGTGCTCGCGATCGTCGGGGGGCTGTTCGTGCTCGAAGCCGTGTCGGTCATCATCCAGGTCTTCTGGTTCAAGCGCACCGGCAGGCGCGTCTTCCGCATGGCGCCGATCCATCACCATTTCGAACAGCTGGGCTGGAGCGAGAGCAAGGTCGTGATCCGGTTCTGGATCATCGCCATCGTGCTCGCGCTGATGGGCCTTGCCACGCTCAAGCTGAGATAGGGCGGACGGCGTGATCACCTCCTCCGCCTTTGCCGGGAAACGCTACGCGGTGCTCGGCCTCGCGCGGTCGGGCGCGGCGAGCGTGCGCGCGCTGCTCGCGAGCGGGGCCGAAGTGATCGCGTGGGACCGCGACGACGACAAGCGCTCCGCGTTCGAGGGGCGCTGCGACCTCGCCGATCCCCTTGCCCTCGACCTCACCGGGTTCGACGGGATCGTGGTCTCTCCCGGGGTGCCGCTCAACACCCACCCGATCGCGCCCCATGCGGCGCGATACGGCGTGCCGGTGATCGGCGACGTCGAATTGTTCGCGCTCGCCCGGCGCGATCTTCTGGACCACCGCGTCGTCGGCATCACCGGGACCAACGGCAAGTCGACCGTCACCGCGCTCACCCATCACATCCTCGCCATGGCGGGCTTTCCCGCGGCGATGGGCGGCAATATCGGCGAGCCGATCATGTCGCGCGAACCGCTCGCCCCGAACGAGACGGGGGTCGGGGTCTACGTGCTCGAACTGTCGAGCTTCCAGATCGACCTCACCTTCAGCCTCGATCCCGAGGTCGCGGCCCTCACCAACATCACCCCCGACCATCTCGACCGCTACGCCGATTACCCCGCCTATGCTGCCGCGAAGGAGCGCCTGTTCGAAATGCAGTCGGCCCGCCACCTCGCCGTGTTCGGGACCGACGAAGGCCCGGCCGGAGCGATCCGGGCGCGGCAGGCGGAGCGACGGGGGGAGGGGCGGGCGGTGCTTGCCGATCTCGCGCGCTTCGCACATCTCCAGCACGAATGGCCCGCGCTGCAGGGGCCGCACAATCTCCAGAACGTCGCGGTCGCGGTGGCGCTTGCCGAGGAACTGGGCGTGACCGAGCCGCAATGGCGCCACGCCCTGCCGCGCTTTCGCGGGCTCCCGCACCGGATGGAGCGGACCTGCGAGAAGGACGGGATCGTGTGGATCAACGATTCCAAGGCGACCAACCCGGCATCCGCCGCGCCCGCGCTCGCCGCCTTCCCGCCCGATCCTTCGATCAACCGGGGCGCCGCGCGCATCCACTGGATCGTCGGCGGGCTCGCCAAGGAGAACGGGCTCGCCGAATGCGAGGCGCATCTTCCCAACATCGCCGCGGCCTACACCGTGGGCGAGGCGGGGCCGCGTTTCGCCGACCTGCTCGAGGCCCGCGGGCTGCGCGTCGAACGCTGCGAACTGATCGCCGAGGCGGTGAGCCGGGCGGGCGCGGCGGTGCGACCGGGCGAGGTGGTGCTGCTTTCCCCTGCCTGCGCGAGCTATGACCAGTTCCGCGACTACGAAAAGCGCGGCGAACATTTCCGCAACCTCGCCCGGGTGATCTCCGGCTGCGCGGATTGCCCGCCCGGCTCCTTCGCGGGCGGGGCCGGGGCCGGGGCATGACCGGGCCGACCGCCCTTCCCGCATCGCGCCGGAGCGCGGGCGCCCTGCCGCCCGCGCTGGTGCGGCGCGGCTGGCGCGAGGAGGTGCGGATCTGGTGGCGCGAGGTCGACCGCTGGCTGCTCGGCCTCATCCTGCTGCTGATGGGTTTCGGCACGCTCGCCGTCGCCGCCGCCTCCCCCGCGAGCGCGGAGCAGCTTTCGACCGCGCAGACGATCCTCGACCCCTTCCTGTTCCTGAAACGCCACCTGCTGTTCCAGCTGCTCGGCCTCGCGCTGATGATCGGCCTGTCCTTCTTCGCCCGCGACGATGCGCGGCGTCTCGGGATCCTTGCCTTTGCCGTCATGCTCGTCCTACTCGTCCTCGTGCCCTTCTTCGGGGTCGAGAAGAACGGTTCGCGGCGCTGGCTCGAAATCGGCATGAGCCTCCAGCCGAGCGAGTTCCTCAAGCCCGGCTTCGCGGTCGTCCTCGCGTGGATCCTGTCGTGGCGGCTGCGCGATCCGCACCTGCCCGTGCTCGCCTTCGCGAGCGCGCTGCTCGCCCTCATCGGCGGGCTGTTGATGCTGCAGCCCAATCTCGGCGAAACGATCCTGTTCGCCGGGATCTGGTTCGTGATGGTGCTGCTGGCGGGCGTTTCGGCAAGGCGCATCGCCGGGGTCGCCGTGCTCGGGCTCGCCGGTCTGGTGCTGACCTATTTCCTCTATGGCAATGCGAAGAACCGGATCGATTCCTTTTTCGGCGGCGGGACCGCCTACGACCAGGTCGACCTCGCCTTCCGCACGCTGACGAACGGCGGGTGGACGGGGACCGGGCTGTGGCTCGGCACCCGCAAGAACAGCCTGCCCGAGGCGCACACCGATTACATCTTCTCGGTCATCGGGGAGGAATTCGGCCTCGCCGTCTGCGCGCTGGTGGTGGCGCTCTACTGCGGGATCGTGCTACGCGCGCTGATGCGGCTGGTGGAGGAGGAGGACCTGTTCGCCCTGCTCGCGGGGGCAGGGCTGATCGCGCAGGTCGGCGGGCAGGCCCTGATGAACGTGCTCGTCAACCTCCAGCTCTTCCCGTCCAAGGGCGCGACCCTGCCGCTCGTCAGCTATGGCGGGTCATCGACGCTGGCGGTGTGCTTCGCGCTCGGGCTATTGTTGGCGATCACGCGGCGCAATCCCTTCCTCCGGCGGGAGGGCGGCGGGCTGCGCCACCTATTCGAGCGCAAGGAGGAGCGCGCATGACCAAGCCGACGCGCCAGACGCCCCGCACGGGCGCGAGTCGCCACTTCGTCCTCGCCGCGGGCGGCACGGGCGGGCACCTGATCCCGGCCTTCGCGCTCGCCGTCGAGCTCGAGGCGCGCGGCCACCACGTCGCGCTCATCACCGACGAGCGCGGCGCGGCCATCCCGGGCAAGCCCGCGGGGCTGACCGCCCATGTCCTGCCCGCCGGGCGGTTCGGGAAGAACCCGCTGAAATGGCTCGGCGGCGTGCGCGCCGTGATCGAGGGGCGGGGCATGGCGCTGCGCCTGTTCGACGCGTTCGAGCCTTCCGCCGTGATCGGCTTCGGCGGCTATCCCGCGCTTCCCGCCCTGCTCGCCGCGACATCGGCGAAGGTGCCGAGCGTCATCCACGAACAGAATGCGGTGCTGGGCCGGGTCAACCGCCTGCTGGCTGGCCGGGTCGATGCGATCGCCACCTCCTATGCGCGGGTCGACCGGCTGAAGCCGAAGCACGCGGGCAAGGTTCATCTCACCGGCAATCCGGTGCGCGAGGAGGTGCTGGCCCTGCGCGAGATGGACTTCCCCCCGCTGACCGAGGAGGGCCTGCTGCGCGTTCTCGTCACCGGCGGATCGCAGGGCGCGCGGGTGCTGTCGGAAATCGTGCCCGACGGGCTCGCCATGCTGCCGCCTGCGCTGCGTACGCGCCTGCAGGTGACCCAGCAATGCCGCCCGGAGGATCTCGACGCGGTCCGCGCGCGCTATGCCGAACACGACATCCCCGCCGAACTCGGCACCTATTTCGAGGACATGCACGAACGCCTCGCCGACACGCACCTGTTCATCGGGCGCGCGGGCGCTTCGACCATTGCGGAACTGACGGGGGTGGGGCGGCCCGCGATCCTCGTGCCGCTGCCGATCGCGACCGACGATCACCAGGCGGCGAACACGCGCGAGATCGTCAAGGCGGGCGGCGCGCGGATGATCCGGCAGGAGAAATTCACGCCCAAGGAACTCGCCAAGCAGATCCAGGCGCTCGCCCAGAACCCGGCGAGCCTCGCCAACGCCGCGCACGCCGCGTTCAATTGCGGGCGGCCCGATGCGACCAAGGACCTCGCCGACCTCGTCGAGAGCCTTGGCGGGATCGACCTCATGGACGTGATCCGCGTCGGCGAGAAGCCCCTGCGCGGCGCGGCGGCGGCGGTGCGGACGCAGCCTTCGACGCGCGACGAGGACATGGCCGCGTGAGGGGGCGGGCGTGAGAGGCGTTCCGACCGATATCGGCACGATCCACTTCGTCGGCATAGGCGGGATCGGGATGTCCGGCATCGCCGAGGTGATGCACAATCTGGGCTACAGCGTGCAGGGCTCCGACATCGCCGAAGGGGCGAGCGTGGAACGCCTGCGGGAACGCGGCATCCCGGTCCATATCGGCCATGCGAAGGGCAACGTCGACGGGGCGGCGGTGGTCGTCACCTCGACCGCGGTCAAGCGCAGCAATCCCGAGGTCGCCGCCGCATTGGAAGCGCGCATCCCGGTCGTGCGCCGGGCCGAAATGCTCGCCGAACTGATGCGCCTCAAATCGACCGTCGCGGTCGCGGGCACGCATGGCAAGACCACCACGACGAGCATGGTCGCGAGCCTGCTCGACCGCGGCGGGATCGACCCCACGGTCATCAACGGCGGGATCATCGAACAATACGGCTCCAACGCGCGGCTGGGCGATTCGGACTGGATGGTGGTCGAGGCGGACGAAAGCGACGGCAGCTTCCTGCGGCTCGACGGGACCATCGCGGTGGTGACGAACATCGACCCCGAACATCTCGACCATTACGGCGATTTCGACGGGGTGAAGCGCGCCTTTCTCGAATTCATCCAGAACGTGCCCTTCTACGGGGCGGCAATCCTGTGCGTCGATCACCCGGAGGTGCAGGCGGTGATCGGCCAGGTGCGCGACCGCAAGGTGGTGACCTACGGCTTCTCGCTCCAGGCCGATATCTGCGGGGTCAACGTGCGCGCTCACAAGGGCGGCAACAGCTTCGACGTGATGGTCCGCCAGCGCGGCGAACATGATCGCCGGATCGAGGGCGTGCACCTGCCCATGCCGGGACGGCACAACGTCCAGAACGCGCTCGCCGCGATTGCCGTCGCGATCGAGATGGGCTGTTCGGACGAGGTCATCCGCGAAGGCTTCGGCGCGTTCGGGGGGGTGCGCCGGCGCTTCACCCGGGTCGGCGAGATCGCGCTTGCCGGCGGCAGCGTGAGCGTGATCGACGATTATGCCCACCACCCGGTCGAAATCCAGGCCGTGCTCGCCGCGGCGCGCGAGGCGGTCGCCTCGGAAGGGTCCGCCAGCGGGGATGGCGCACGGGTCATCGCCGTCGCCCAGCCGCATCGCTACACCCGCCTGCACGACCTGATGGACGGCTTCCAGTCGTGTTTCAACGATGCCGACATGGTGCTCGTCACCCCGGTCTACGAAGCGGGCGAGAAGCCGATCCCGGGCGTCGATTCCGCGGCGCTCGTCGCGGGGCTCAAGTCGCGCGGGCACCGTTCCGCGGCGCTGGTCGAAAGCCATGCCGAACTCGCCGAAACGCTCGCCGCCGTGCTGCGCCCGGGCGACATGGTCGTCTGTCTCGGCGCCGGGGATATCACGCGCTGGGCGGCTACCCTTGCGGGCGCGGTCGAAGCACATGTGAGGCATGAGCGATAGGATGGTCCAGCCCGGCGACACCTGGAACTACGACGACGGACGGGCCCCGACCTGCGCGGTCGAGGGGGCGGTCGCGGCGCCCGTCCCGCTCGAGGGCATCCGGGGCGACCTCACCTGCAAGGCCCCGCTCGCCAAGCTCGTCTGGTTCAAGAGCGGCGGGCAGGCCGACTGGCTGTTCGAACCCGCCGACCTTGCGGACCTCAGGCTCTTCCTCGAGCGGCTGGGCGGGCAGCTTCCCGTCATGGCGCTGGGATTGGGTTCCAACCTCATCATCCGCGACGGCGGCGTGCCCGGGATCGTGGTGCGGCTGGGCAAGCCCTTCGCCGGGGTCGAGCCGGGCGAGGACCACCTGCTGACTTGCGGCGCAGGCGCGCCGGGCATCCTTGTCGCCTCCACCGCGCGCGACCATGGCATCGCGGGGCTCGAATTCCTGCGCGGGATACCGGGCACGGTGGGCGGCTTCGTGCGGATGAACGGCGGGGCCTACGGGAGCGAGGTCGCCGACGTGCTGGTCGATTGCGAGGTGATCCTGCCCGGCGGCGAGATGGTGATGCTGCCGGTCGGGGACCTCGGCTACACCTATCGCCACAGCGAGCTTCCCGAGGGCGCGATCGTCGTTTCGGCAAGGTTCAGGGGCCGCCCCGGCGACCCGGCGGAGATCGGCGCGGAAATGGAGCGCATTGCCCGGGCGCGCGAGGAATCGCAGCCGATCCGCACCAGGACCGGCGGGTCGACGTTCAAGAACCCGGAAGGCCGCAAGGCGTGGGAACTGGTCGATGCGGCGGGCTGCCGGGGCCTGACGCTGGGGGCGGCGCAGGTGTCGGAAAAGCACACGAACTTCCTGATCAACACGGGCGAGGCGACCAGCGCCGACATCGAGGGGCTGGGCGAACTCGTGCGCGAGAAGGTCTACAAGCATTCGGGCGTGATGCTCGACTGGGAAATCCAGCGGGTGGGAAGGCCGTGAGCGAGCCCGCTCCCCTCCATGTCGCGGTCCTGATGGGCGGCTGGGCGAACGAGCGCGAAGTGTCGCTGATGAGCGGGCGCGGCATCGCCGCCGCGCTGCGCGACAAGGGCTACCGCGTGACCGCAATCGACATGGGCCGCGACGTCGCCGCGCGCCTTGCCGAAGCGGCGCCCGATGTCGTCTTCAACGCGCTCCACGGCGTGCCGGGCGAGGACGGGAGCGTGCAGGGGATGCTCGACCTCATGGGCCTCGCCTACACCCATTCGGGCCTCGCCACTTCGGTCATCGCGATCGACAAGCAGCTCACCAAGCAGACCCTCGTCCCCCACGGCATTCCCATGCCCGGCGGCCGCATCGTGAAGTCCGCTGAACTGTTCGAGCGCGACCCGCTGCCGCGCCCCTACGTGCTAAAGCCCGTAAACGAAGGTTCGTCCGTCGGCGTCGCCATCGTCACCGCGGACAGCAATGTCGGCAACCCCATCCACCGCGACGCGCCGGGGCCGTGGCAGGAATTCGCCGAACTTCTCGCCGAACCCTTCATCAAGGGCCGCGAGCTCACCGCCGCGGTGATCGACGGAACCGACGGCCCGCGCGCGCTCGGGGTCACCGAACTGGTCATCGCGGAAGGCTTCTACGATTACGAGCACAAGTACACCGAGGGCCGCACCGAGCACGTCTGCCCCGCGCGCGTCCCGCCCGGGATCGCCGCCCTGTGCGAACACTATGCGCTGAAGGCGCACCGGGTGCTCGGCTGCCACGGCACCAGCCGGACCGATTTTCGCTGGGACGACGAACTGGGCGAGGACGGCCTCTTCGTGCTCGAGACCAACACCCAGCCCGGCATGACGCCACTCAGTCTCGTGCCCGAACAGGCGAAGCACGCCGGGATCGACTATGCCGACCTTGTCGACCTGCTGGTGAAGGAGGCGCTGCGGGTCCACCGGGCGAAAGGGCAGGCAAGGGAGCGGGACGCCCATGGCTAATCGGATCAGGCGTTCCGACGGCAAGGGCGTGCGGCGCGCCGCGAAATCGCAGGGCCGCGCGGCCGGGGCGCGGCGGGCCAAGGCCCGGACCAGCGGCGTGCTCGACCGCGCGATGGGCCTGCTGCCCTTCACCGAGGAGCAATGGACCCGCATCTGGCTCGCCGTCATCATCGGCGCGGGGGTCGCGCTCGCCTTCGTCATCGCCAATCTCGCGGGCGTCCCCGCCATGGCCGAAGCCGAAGTCGCGCGCATGGCGTCCGATGCCGGTTTCGAGGTGCGCCGCGTGCGCGTGACCGGCACCAACCGCATGGACGAACGCGAGGTCTATGCCCGCGCGCTCGCGCAGCGCGACCGCGCCATGCCCGCAGTCGATGTCGAGGCCCTGCGCGCCGAACTGCTCGAACTGCCCTGGGTGGCCGACGCGCGGGTGTCGAAACAGCTGCCCGACACGCTCGCCATCGACATCGTCGAGCGCGAACCTCACGCGGTGCTGGTCAGGCCCGACCGGCTGGTCCTGATCGACAGGGGCGGCCACGAACTCGCCCCGCTCGCGCCCGAGGATGCGGCAGGCAGGCTGCGGATTTCGGGGCCGGGCGCGGCGCGGCAGGTCGCGGCGCTCGACCGGCTGCTCGCGGCGGCCCCGGCGCTCCTGCCGCGGGTCGAGGCGGCCGAATGGATCGGCAACCGGCGCTGGAACGTGACCTTCGAAAGCGGGCAGGTGCTCGCGCTCCCCGAAGGCGAGACGGCGGCGGCGAGCGCGCTCGTCACCTTCGCGCGGATGGACGGGCAGAACCGGCTGATCGGCGGCCAGGTCGCGAGCTTCGACATGCGCAACCCGCCGCGCGTCTACATGCGGGTGCCCGGACGCAGCGAACGGATCGAGGCGCGCGACCTCGCCGCGAGCGGGGCCGAGTGATGGCGCGGCGCGCGGCCGGGCAGGCGAAGGGCGCGGGCAAGGCAGGCGCGAAGGCAAGCGTAAAGGCAAGCGCCCGGGGAACGGGGCGTGCCCGGCTCACCCGCACGATCGGCGCGGTCAATGTCGGCTCGTACCGCGTCTCGGCCATGATCATGGGCGAGGCGGAGAACGGCGACCTCGTCCTGCTCGGTTCGGGCCACCGGGCGAGCAAGGGTGTGAAGCGCGGCTACATCACCGACATGGAGCAGGCCAGTTTCGCCATCCGCGACGCGGTCGAGCGGGCCGAGCGCAGCGCGCAGGCGAGCGTGAGCGGCGTGTGGATCGCCTGCGCCGGGGCGGGGCTGAGGAGCGACGTCAAGAGCGTCGAGACCGAGATCGGCGGGCGGCGGATCGAGGAGGAGGACGTCGAACACCTCCTCTACCTCGCGCGCGGGGCGATCCAGCCCGACGGGCGCACCGTGCTCCATGCCCAGCCGGCGCATTACACGCTCGACGGGGCGCACGGCGTCGCCAATCCGCGCGGGCTCCATGCGGAGCGGCTCGGCGTCGACATCCACGTGATGCTGGCCGACGGGGCGCCGGTGAAGAACCTCATGGAAGCCGTGCAGAAGGCCCACCTCGATGTCGAGGGCGTGGTCGCGGCCCCGCTCGCCGCGGGCCATGCCTGCCTGTCCGAGGAGGAGCGCGAACTGGGCGTCGCGCTGGTCGAGATCGGGGCGGACGTCACCAATGTCTCGGTCTTTGCCGGCGGAATGCTGCTCGGCCTCGCCGCGCTGCCGATGGGATCGGCCGACATCACGGACGCGCTCGCGCGGGCCTTCGGGATCCGGCAGTCGCAGGCCGAACGGCTGAAATGCGTCTCCGGTTCGGCCATCGCCTCTCCCAGCGACCACCGCGAGATGATCGCGCTGACCGCGCCCGGCGACGATTGGGACGAGGCGGGCGGGGCGAGCGTCGCCCGCGGGACCGACGATCGCGGGCGGATCGCGCGGGCCGAACTCGTCTCGGTCATCACCCAGCATCTCGCCCGGCTCACGACCGAAATCGGCAAGGCATTGAAAGGCATGGGCTTCAGCGGTATGGGCGCGGGCCAGGTGGTGCTGACCGGCGGCGGCGCGGAACTCGCGGGGTTGGCCGAATTCGCGCAGGGGGCGCTCGGGATGCCGGTCAGGATCGGCCGCCCGCCCGCGTTCGAGGGCCTGCCCGAGGCGCACGCGACGCCGGGTTTCGCGACGCTGGCGGGGCTGTGCCTCTACGCGGCGGACGATCCGGTGGACATCCGCGCGCTGGGCGACCGTTATGCGCGCAGCCGGATCCCGGGCGCGCCGGGAGGCCCCTTCGCGCTCGCGCGGCTGATGCGCGCGCTGCGGGAGTATTTCTGAGCGCGCTAGAGAATTTGGGGAAAACCGCCCCGATGTGGCATGAACGCGCGCAGGACCCTGTGGGGCCACTGTGGATAAGGGTTAAGACGGTATCAACCGCAAGTCACGATTGTGTCAGAGAATTGCAGGATAGCCCGTAAACTCCGCGGAAAACCGGAAAACGCGGCTGGAGGAAGAACTCATGAGCATCAATATCGGACCCGCCGCTGACGAGGATCTCGCGCCGCGCATCACCGTGATCGGGGTCGGCGGGGCGGGCGGCAACGCGATCGCCAACATGATCGACGCCGAAATCGAGGGGGTCGATTTCATCGTCGCCAATACGGATGCCCAGTCGCTCAGCAGTTCGCCGGCCGAACGGCGGATCCAGCTCGGGCCGGACATCACCGGCGGGCTCGGCGCGGGCGCCCGGCCCGAAGTCGGCAAGGCCGCGGCCGAGGAAACCGTGGCCGAGATCGAGGAGGCGCTCGAAGGCGTCAACATGTGCTTCATCGCCGCCGGCATGGGCGGCGGCACGGGCACGGGCGCGGCCCCCGTCATCGCCGAGGCCGCGCGCCGCATGGGCGTGCTCACCGTGGGCGTCGTGACCAAGCCGTTCCTGTTCGAAGGCACGCGCCGGATGCGCGCGGCGGAAGCGGGGATCGCCGAGCTGCAGAAGCACGTCGACACGCTGATCGTCATCCCCAACCAGAACCTGTTCCTCGTCGCCAAGGCGGAAACCACCTTCAAGGAGGCCTTCCAGCTCGCCGACGAGGTGCTGCAGCAGGGCGTGCGCTCGATCACCGACCTCATGGTCATGCCCGGCCTCATCAATCTCGACTTCGCCGACGTGCGTTCGGTGATGAGCGAGATGGGCAAGGCGATGATGGGCACGGGCGAGGGCGAGGGCGAGAACCGGGCGCTCGACGCGGCCCAGCAGGCGATCGCCAATCCGCTGCTCGACGGGGTCAGCATGGCGGGCGCCAAGGGCGTGATCATCTCGATCATCGGCGGCGAGGACATGAAGCTGCTCGAGGTCGACGAGGCGGCGAACCACATCCGCGAACTGGTCGACGAGGACGCGAACATCATCTGGGGCAGCGCCTTCAATCCCGACCTCGACGGCAAGATCCGCGTCTCGGTCGTGGCCACCGGGATCGAGCCGGGCTCGGCCGCCTCGCAGGATCGTGGGCAAACGGGCGCGGCGCTCGCCACCGGGTTCGGCGGGGGCCGCGCGCCCAAGCGGCCGGTGCTCGAACTGCCGGACGAAAGCGAACTCGAAGCCCCGGTCGTCCCCGCACCCGCCCCGTCTCCCGCCGCTGCAACGGGCGCGCCGGCCGACCGGGCCGACGAACCCGTGGCCAAGGCCGGCGAGGACCTGGCCGGGGACGATTATGGCGAGCCCTTCGACCTCACCGGGATGCAGGCGGGCGACGACATGGGCGAACCCGAGGGCGAGGACGTCGACGAGATCGTCGATCCCCTCGCCGGGCTGCGCGGGGCCGAGGACGACGACGCCTTCGACCTCACCGCCGATTACGTCGAATATTCCGACTCCGACGACCCGCAGGCCGGGGATAGCGGCAAGGACGGGCACGGCGACCTGCTCGCCGATGCGGACCGGCTGGCGGCGGCCGACCAGCCGGTCGCGCCGCGCCTCGGCGAACGACGCCGCGGCCTCCTCGGCGAAAGCGCGCCCGGCGGCACTGAAGGCGGCCCGGCCGGTCGCTCCGGCGGCGGGAGCGGCGGCGCGGGCGCCAGCGCGAGCGGCGCGGGCAGCACGCTGTTCGAACGGATGGCCAATCTGTCGCGCAGTTCGGCCCGGGACGACGACGAGGACGAGGACGACGACGATTCCACCGCTCTCAGCATCCCGCGCTTCATCACCAGCCAGAAGAACCAGTAACGCGCGCGCCCGGCGCGGGTGCCTGCTCGTTTCGTCGGCTGCCGCATTCCGCCTGCCGCGCGCGGTCCCTTGCGGGTCTGGCGCGGCGGGGAGCGCGGGTTATCTCTGCCGCCACGATGAAACCCTGTAACCTTCGCTTTCCGGCGCTCGCCGCCGTGGCCCTCCTCGCATCGCTTCCCGCCGCCGCGCAGGAGGTGACCGCCCGCGAGGTCGTGCAGCCGCTCCCCTCGGGCGAGGTCCAGCGTCTCAACCGCGCATTGATGGACCTTGCCCGGCGGCCCAAGAGCCTGGCCGCGCTGGTCGAGGCGGGGGATGCCTCTCTGGCGCTCGACGATCTCGACGCGGCGATGGGCTTCTATGGCCGGGCCGACGATCTCGACCCGGCGAGCGCGCGGGTCAAGCTCGGGATCGCGGCGGTCTATCTGCGTTCGGGCCGCCCGGTCGAGGCGCTCGAGGCATTTGCCGCTGCCGAGGCGGCCGGCGCGAAGCCGCCGGAATTCGCCCGCGACCGGGGCCTCGCCTATGACCTCGTCGGCGACCACGAGGCGGCGCGCGCGGCCTACGAGATGGCGCTGGAGGTCGCCCCCGACGATCACGAAACGACCCGCCGCCTCGCGCTCAGCCACGCGATCGCGGGCAACCGCGCGGGCTTCGAGGACACGCTGCGCCCGCTGCTCGACCGGCGCGATCACGCCGCCTTTCGCACTCGTGCCTTCGGTCTCGCGATCCTCGGCGACCAGGCGCGCGCGGCGGCGATAGTCGATGCGGTCATGCCACGCGACCTCGCGGGCCGGATCACGCCCTATCTCGCCTTCATGCCCCGCCTGACCCCGGCGCAGCAGGCCGCGGCGGCCAATCTCGGGATATTCCCGCGCGCCGCCGACATCGGGCGCGAGAACGCGCGGATCGCCAGTTTCGCGCGCGACGAGGAGGGCAGTTCCGGTTCCCCGCGCGGGGACGCGCGCATTGCGAATTCAACGCGCGAGGACGCGCGGGCGGCGCGCTTTGCTCGCGAGGACGAAGCGGGCCGCAGGCTTGAACCGGCGGGCGAACCGCTCGGCGCGCGTCCCGGCTTCGATCTCGCCTCGCCGTCCTCGTCGCCCGCGTCGCCCCCGTCGGCCCCGCCGCGCGTGGCGGAGGCGTTCACCGACCTCGCCGGCGGCGGACTTCCCGCCGGGACGAGCCGCGGCGACGCGGTCGATCTTTCCGCGATCGAGATCCCGCGCGAAAGGCCGCCCGCGCCGGAAAAGCCGGCGCATCCCAAGCGCGTGTGGGTGCAGGTCGCGACCGGGCAGGACCTGTCCGCGCTGCGGTTCGACTGGCGGCGCATCGCGCGCGCGGCGGACGGGGTGCTCGGCGGGTTCGAACCGCACACCGTCCGCTGGGGCCGGGCGAACCGCCTGCTCGCCGGGCCGGTCGAGGACGGTGCGAAGGCGCGCGAGATGGTCAACGCGCTCAAGGCGAAAGGGCTCGACAGCTTCACCTATACCAGCCCCGAAGGCACGGAAATCCGGCCGCTGGGCTGAGTCGCACGCGCCCTGCCGCGACTGTCCCCGGCTTTCTGTTCACAGGCTTTGAACAGGCGAGATCGCTTCTCCCCAAGCCGGGCGGGAGAGTATGTTGCCAAGCGGTAAAGCCCATGTGCATTCCTTGCCGCGATGCAAAGCATGATCCCCCAGCAGCCCGGCCCCCAGCCGCCCCTCCCCCAGCAGCCCGGCTCCCACCAGAAAGCCTGCCGATGATGCCGCGCCGCGAACCCGCCCGGACGGGCGAAGACGACGCCGCCCCGCTCGACATGCTCGCCGCCCTGTTCGAGGCGCGCGGCTGGCCGTGCGAAATCGTCGGCGACGACGAGATGACGGGCGAAATCCAGGGCGCCTGGGCGAAATACCAGCTGCGCGCGATCTGGCGCAGCTGCGACAACGTGCTGCAGTTCCTGTGCCTGCCCGACATCCGCGTCGCCCGCGAAAAGCGCGGGGCGGCCTATGAACTGCTCAGCCTCGTCAACGAGCAGATGTGGCTCGGCCATTTCGACATCTGGTCGAACGGGGACATGCTGCTCTATCGCCACGGCGCGCTGCTGGGCGATGACGGGATGCTATCGCTCGACCAGGCGCAGGCGCTGGTCGAAAGCGCGATCGACGAATGCGACCGGTTCTATCCGGCCTTCCAGTTCGTGCTGTGGGGCGACAAGGCGCCGCGCGATGCGCTCGAGGCGGCGCTGGTGGACGCGGCGGGCGAGGCTTGACCAGGCTGCTTCTGGTCGGCTGCGGCAACATGGCGGGCGCGATGCTCGCCGGCTGGCTCGCTGCGGGCGAGGACCCGGCGCGCTTCGCCGTGCTCGATCCGGCGCTCGATGCGGCCCCGGACGGGGTGGCCCTGTTCCGCGCGCCGGAGGAAGCCGCGGGGGCGGGGCACGACGCGATCCTGCTCGGGTTCAAGCCGCAGCAGCTGCGCAGCCTCGCCCCGACGCTCCAGCGCCTCGCCGGGCCGGATATCGCGGTCCATTCGCTGCTCGGCGGGATCACCCTGGCGCAGGTCGCCGCCGCTTTCCCGGCGGCGCGCGCCCGTGTCCGGGTCATGCCCAACCTCGCCGCGCGGATCGGCAAGTCGCCGGTGATCCTTGCCCAGCAGGGCCTCTCGCCGGGCGAGCGCGAGGAGGTGCAGGCGCTCTACGACCGGCTCGGGCTCGCCGTGTGGCAGGAGGACGAGGCGCGCTTCGACCTCGTCACCGCGCTCGCAGGGTCGGGCCCGGCCTTCGTCTATCGCTTCATCGATGCACTTGCCGGGGCGGCGGCCGATCTCGGGCTCGACGCGGAGGAGGCGATTCGGCTCGCGACGGTCATGGTCGAGGGCGCGGCGAGCCTTGCCGCCGGCTCCGATCTCGACCCCGGCGCTCTCGCCGACCGGGTGGCGAGCCCCGGCGGGATGACGCGCGAGGGGATGGACGTGCTCGACAAGGACGACGCCCTGCGCCGCCTGCTCGCCGAAACCCTGCGCGCGACGGCGGCAAAGGGCGCGGCGCTGGCGCGGGAAATCGGCTAGGCGGCGTCGTTCATCCAGGCGCAAGGCAAGGTTAATGACAGGCACCTGTCGGGCACCGGTTTCGCTTGAAAAGCGGGGGCGATGCCCCGATATTGTCGGCACAGGGCGCGGAGCCTTTCGAAACCCGCGCCGCAATGGAGACAAGGGTTCCACGATGGCTGATTGGAAGAACACGGAACGCACCGAGAGCCGCTTCGGCTCGGTGCCGCGCGCGGGCGGCGACGTCGCGGGCCGCGCGACCTACGATCAGGGCCTGCGCAAGCACATGCTCTCGATCTACAACTACATGGCCTCGGGCGTGCTGCTCACCGGCCTCGTCGCGCTGCTGGCTTCCGAAAGCGGGATCACCGCCGCGCTCGTGACGAGCCCGCTGTGGTTCGTCGTCGCGCTGGCGCCGCTCGGCTTCATCCTCGCGATGAGCTTCGGCCTGCACAAGATGAGCCAGTCGACGCTGCAGATCGTCTTCTGGTCGTTCGCGACCGTGATGGGCCTGTCGATGTCGACGATCTTCCTGCGCTTCACGAACGAATCGATCGCGCTGACGTTCTTCGCGACCGCCGGTGCCTTCGCCGGGCTGTCGCTGTGGGGCTACACCACGAAGAAGGACCTGTCGGGCTTCGGCACGTTCCTCGTCATGGGCGTGGTCGGGCTGCTGGTCGCGATGGTGCTCAACTTCTTCCTGCAGTCGGGCACGCTCGCGTTCGTCATCAGCATCCTCGGCGTGCTGATCTTCGCCGGGCTCACCGCCTGGGACACGCAGCGGCTCAAGAACGAGTACCAGTACATCCGCGGCACGCAGATGGCCGGCAAGGCCGTGATCATGGGCGCGACGAGCCTCTATCTCGACTTCGTCAACATGTTCATGTTCCTGCTCAACTTCCTGGGTAACCGCGAATAAGGCGCGCCGGTGCGGGACGGGATGTTCCCCGTCCCGGTCCGGCAACCGCACCACGCTGGTGAAATCTTCGGCGCCCGGCCCCATTTTGGTGGGGTCGGGCGTTTGTTTTGTCGGTCGGACCATCTAATGCTGAAAGCCTTCAGTCGGGGGCAATGTGGTCCGGGGCATGGTGCCAGGCCGCGAACCCCTTCGCGCAAGATGAATGGACATGAGCTTGGCAGACCGCTTCGAGACCGCCCAGTCGGACAGCTTCCCCCGCGAGGCAGCGCCCGCTGCCGCCACCCCGCCCGGGCGCAGGACCGGCTTCGGGCTCAGGATCTTGACCGTGGCGGTGGCCGCCGGCGCGCTCGCCGCCTGCGCGACGCCGCCCCCGCCGCCCCCGCCTCCTCCGCCGCCCCCTCCGCCGCCCCCGCCGGTGGTCGAACAGACGCCCTATCGCCCGCTCCCCCCGGGCGGCGCGGCCTATGTCATGGAAATCCCGCCCAGGCGCGCGGACGGCACGCGCGACACCGTCAACGAAGACCTCACCGAAGACGAGCTCGTCTGGCATTTCCGTTCGGGCTGGAACGTCGCCGCGCTCAATTGCACGGCGGATCGCTACCAGCCGATCCTCGACGGCTACCGCGCCTTCATCGTCGATAACGAACGCGAGCTGAAGCGCGTCAACGACCGGCTGGAAAAGCGCTATCGCAGCGAGGCCAAGACCCGCCGCGAGGCGATGGTCGCGCGCGACGGCCAGACGACGATGGTCTACAATTTCTTCGCCCTGCCGCCCGCGCGCGCGGGGTTCTGCACGGCCGCGCTCGACATGGCCCAGCGCGCGATCGCCGATCCGCCGCAGGACGCGCTGCAATTCGCGCGCGACAATTTCGGGCGACTGCTCGATCCGTTCGAAACGTTCTTCACCGAATATGAGCGCTACCAGCGCGAATCGGCGGAATGGGACGCGAAATACGGCGAACTCTTCGGCCCTTCGCAGCCCGGCTGGGTCGCGGTGCAGAAGGCGCGCGAAAACGGCGTGCCGGTCCCGCGCGTCGGGGTCGGCGATCCTTCGCAGACCGTCGCCGAACCGGGCGGCGTGATGACCGTCACCGATCCCGAGACGGGGGAGCGGGTCCCGGTCGTGCCGGTCGACGAACGCGTGCTCGCGCAGCCGGTGACGCAGCCGCTTCCGGCCGATGCGAACGAGCGCGAGCAGCGCGGCGGCGACGGCGAGTTCGAGGAACCGGCCGGGCCGACCGTTCCGGGCCTGCGCCTGCGCTGAAAGCCGCCCCGGCGCGAAGGGTACCGCCCGCAAGATTGCCGTTGCAAGCGCCATGCCTTCACGCTAAGGCGCGCGCCTGCCCGCAACGGGGTGCGGATTTCGCCCCCGGCCAAGCACCTGAACGGGGCCGTAGCTCAGATGGGAGAGCGCGTCGTTCGCAATGACGAGGTCAGGGGTTCGATTCCCCTCGGCTCCACCAGGTGTCCCGGCTTTCCACCCGGACAGGTCCCGCGAAAACGGGGATCGCTTTTCCGCGGCGAACGGCATAGGTGCCGCCCATGCATTTCCTCGACCAGGCCAAGATCTATTTGAAATCGGGTGCGGGCGGGCCGGGCGCGGTCAGTTTCCGGCGCGAGAAATACGTCGAATACGGCGGACCCGATGGCGGTGACGGCGGACGCGGCGGGGACATCGTGTTCGAGGCCGTGCCGGGGCTCAACACCCTCATCGACTTTCGCTATTCGCAGCATTTCAAGGCCGCGCGCGGCGGGCACGGCATGGGCAAGAACCGCACCGGGGCAAGCGCCAAGCCGCTGGTGATCAAGGTGCCGGTGGGCACGCAGGTCATCTCCGACGATTACGAGGAAGTCCTCGCCGATTTCACCGAGGTCGGCCAGCGCGTCACCCTGCTCGAAGGCGGCATGGGCGGGCGCGGCAACGCCTCCTACAAGACCGCCACCAACCGCGCGCCGCGCCAGCATCAGCCCGGCCTGCCGGGCGAGGAGATGTGGGTCTGGCTGCGGCTGAAACTGCTGGCGGATGTCGGCCTCGTCGGGCTTCCCAATGCGGGCAAGTCGACCTTCATCAACGCGGTGTCGAACGCCCGGGCCAAGGTCGGCGACTATGCCTTCACCACGCTCGTGCCCAAGCTCGGCGTCGTGCGCCACAAGGGCCGCGAATTCGTGCTGGCCGACATTCCCGGCCTGATCGAGGGCGCGGCGGAGGGCGCGGGGATCGGCGACCGCTTCCTCGGCCATATCGAGCGCTGCCGGGTGCTGATCCACCTGATCGACATTTCCGGCACGGGCGAACAGGATCCGGCGAGCGCCATGCGGATCGTCGAGGAGGAGCTCGATGCCTATGGCGAGGGGCTGGCGGACAAGCCGCGCCTCGTCGCGCTCAACAAGCGCGATCTCGCCGATCCGGAACTCGTCGCGGGCTTTGCCGCGGAGCTGGTCGAGGCGGGGGCGGACAAGGTCTTCGCGGTCTCCGGCGCGACGGGCGAGGGGATCGAGCCGCTGCTCGACGCGGTGCTGTCCTACCTGCCGACCCGCACCTCGACCGAGACGAAGGCGGCCGAGGTCGACGACGGGGACGGGGAGGAACCGGACGAGTGGTCGCCGATCTGAAGCTCGCCGACCTGATCGACCCCGCGCGCTGCCGCCGGCTGGTGGTCAAGGTCGGCTCGGCCCTGCTGGTCGAACGCGGCGCCCCGCGCCGCGAATGGCTCGAAACCCTGGCCCGGGACCTCGCCACGCTCCACGCGGGCGGGAGCGAGGTGATCGTCGTGAGTTCCGGCGCCATCGCGCTGGGCGCGGCCCGGCTCGGCCTTGCGAAAGGCGGCCGCGCGAGCCTTGCCGAAGCGCAGGGCGCGGCGTCGGTCGGGCAGGTCGCGCTGGCGCAGCTGTGGGCCGGCGCGTTCGAGGCGCGCGGGCTGATCGCGGCGCAGATGCTGGTGACGCTGGGCGATCTCGAGGACCGGCGGCGCTATCTCAACGCCGCGGCGACGCTCGAGATGCTGCTGGCGAGGGGCGCGGTCCCGGTGGTGAACGAGAACGACAGCGTCGCGACCGAGGAAATCCGCTTCGGCGACAATGATCGCCTTGCCGCGCGGGTCGCGCAGGCGGCGGGCGCGGACGGCGTGCTGCTCCTGAGCGATGTCGAAGGGCTTTACGACCGCCCGCCGTCCGAACCGGGCGCGGCGCTGGTCGAGCGGGTCGAGGGAGTCACGCCCGAAATCGTCGCGATGGCGGATGGCGGATCGGGTTCGGGCCTCGGCTCTGGCGGGATGCTCGCGAAACTGCAGGCCGCGCGGATCGCGGAGCGCGCCGGCATCGCGCTCGGCATCATCGACGGGCGGGCCGAGGCGCCGCTTTCCCGCCTGCGCGCAAGCGGGCGCGGCACGATCTTCCTGCCCGTCCGATCCGACAGCGCGCGCAAGGCCTGGCTCGGCGGGCGGCTCGCGCCCGAAGGCGTGCTGACGGTGGACGCGGGCTGCGTCGCCGCGCTCGGCGAAGGGGCGAGCCTGCTCGCGGCCGGGCTGGTCGAGGTCGAGGGCACGTTCCAGCGCGGCGCGCTGGTCTCGCTCCACGGGCCGAAGGGCGAACGGCTGGGGCAGGGCCTCGTCGAATATTCGTCCGACGAATGCCGCGCGATCGCCGGTCTCAGCACGCGCGAACAGGAGGCGAGGCTCGGCTACGCCCCGCGCGCAGCGGTGGTGCACCGCGATCACATGGTGCGCGCTTGAGCGTGCTCGCGATCACGGGCGCGACCGGCTTCGTCGGCTCGGCGGTGCTGGACGAGTCGCTTTCGCAGGGGCACAAGGCGCGCGCGCTGACCCGGCGGGAGCAGGCAGCGCGCGCAGGGGTCGAATGGATTTCCGGCACGCTCGAAGACCCGCCCGCGCTCGCCCGGCTGTGCGACGGGGCAGACGCGGTGATCCATGTCGCGGGTCTCACCAACACCCCCGACCCGCGCGGGTTCGAAACCGCCAACGTCACCGGCACGGCAAGCATGATCGCCGCTGCCAGGGCCGCGGGCGCGGCGCGGTTCGTCTTCGTCTCCTCGCTTTCCGCGCGCGAGCCGAAGCTGTCGGCCTATGGCGCGTCCAAGGCGCGGGCGGAGACGCTGGTCGAGGCGAGCGGGCTCGACTGGACCATCGTGCGTCCGCCCGCGGTCTATGGCCCGCGCGACACCGAGATGTTCGATCTCTTCCGTTCGGCGAAGCTCGGCCTGGTCCCGCTTCCCCCGGGCGGGGCGACCTCGATCATCCATTCGCACGATCTTGCCCGCCTGCTGGTCGCGCTGGCCGCTCGCAAGGGGCCGCAGGCGATCCACGAACCCGATGACGGGCGCGAGGGCGGCTGGGCGCACAGGGAACTGGCGCGGGCGATCGGCCGCGCGGTCGGGCGCAAGGCCGTGTTCGCGCCGCACCTGCCGCGCACCGCGCTCGATCTCGCCGCGCGGGCCGACCGGATGCTGCGCGGGGACAGGGCCAAGCTCACCGCCGACCGCGTGGGCTACATGGCGCATCCCAACTGGGTCGCACGCTCCGACCGGAAGGTGCCGCGCGAGGTGTGGCAACCGCGGATCGATGGCGAGGAGGGGCTGAAGGCGACGGCTGAGTGGTATCGCGCCGAGGGCTGGCTGTAGCCACCGCGACCAGGGTCGCGTCAGAGGAACGGTTCCTCGCCGGGCCGGTGGATGCCGCATTCGGTCTTGTCCCAACCCTTCCACCGGCCCGAGCGCGGGTCCTCGCCCGGCGCGACCTTGTGGGTGCACGGCTCGCAGCCGATCGAGGGGAAACCGCGCGCGACCAACGGGTGGACCGGCAGGTCGTGGGCGAGGAAATAGTCCGCGATGTCCCCTGCCGTCCAGTCGATCAGCGGGTTGATCTTGAGCCTGCCCTGCGCGTCGGACGTGTCGATCTCGAACCGCGGCAGGTTCGCCCGGGTGGAGGACTGGAACGCCTTGCGCCCGGTGATGCTCGCATCGTAATCCGCCAGCGCCTGCGCCAGCGGGTTCACCTTGCGGATCGCGCAGCAGCCGTCGGGATCGTAGGACCAGCGCAGCCCGCTTGCGTCCTTCGCGGCCAGCTCCGCCTCGTCCGGCGCCAGCACGACGAGGTCGAGCCCGAGCCGCTCGACCAGCGCATCGCGGTAGGCCAGCGTCTCGGCGAAATGCTTGCCCGTGTCGAGGAAAAGGACCGGCACGCGGCGGTCCACCTCGGCCAGGAGGTGCAGCAGCACCGCGCTTTCCGCGCCGAAGCTCGAGACCACGGCGATCTCGCCCGCAAGGTCGCCTGCGATCACGCCTTCGAGCATTTCCTGAGTCGAGGAGCCGCGGAACATCCGGTTGAGGCGCACCGCGTCGTGCTCGCTGAAGCGTGGAGCCGCGTCGAGCCGGTCGATCCTGCGGGTTTCGTTCATGAACCTTGACCGTGGCGGTGCTGGGCGATGGTCGGGCGGGTGTCGGCGGCGTGCTGATAGACGGCTTGCCAGGTCGCGAAGGCGCGGCGCGCGTCGTCCTCGTCGAGGCGCCGGTCGGGCGCGAAACTGTCGAAGCCGCAGCGACGCATGTTGGAAAGCTGATCGACCAGCACGTCTCCAACAGCGCGCAATTCGCCCGTGTAGCCAGCCTCGCGCAGGATGCGCGCCGCCGAATAGCCCCGCCCGTCGGTGAAGGCGGGGAAATTGATTTCGACCAGCGCGAGCCGATCGAGAAACGGGATCAGCAGCCGCGCATCGTCGCCCGGTTCGATCCGCACGGCGGTCGCATTGGTCTGTTCCAGCGCCGAATCGACCGTGACCGCGGCGTGATCGACCGGCTCGTCGTCGCGAAAGCGGAACTGGACATCGTCGGGGCTGGTGCCGAGATCATTATCCATAAAGCGCCTCCTTGAAGGGCTCCATGCCGAGCCGGCGGTAGGTGTCGATGAAGCGTTCGCCCCGCTCGCGCCGGGCGAGGTAGAGGTCGGTGACTGTCTCGACTGCCTCGATCACGCCGTCCTCGTCGAAGCCGGGGCCGGTGATCTTGGCAAGGCTGACATCCTCCGCCTCGCTCCCGCCCAAGGAGAGCTGGTAGTTCTCCTTGCCCTTCTTATCGACGCCGAGGATGCCGATGTGGCCCGCGTGGTGGTGGCCGCAGGCATTGATGCAGCCGGAAATCTTGAGCTTCAGTTCGCCCAGTTTCCCGGTCTTTCCGGACCTGTCGAAACGCTCGCTGATCCGCTGGGCGAGCGGGATCGAGCGGGCATTGGCGAGCGAGCAGTAGTCGAGCCCGGGGCAGGCGATGATGTCCTCGATCGTGTCCATGTTGGGCGCGCCGAGCCCGGCTTCGTGGAGTTCGGCCCAGAGCTTCGGAAGATCGGCGATGCGGACATGGGGCAGGACGAGATTCTGCGTGTGCATGACGCGGATCTCGTCGAAGGAATAGTCCCGCGCGAGCCGCGCCATCAGCCGCATTTGCTCCCCGGTCGCATCGCCCGGGATACCGCCGACGGGCTTCAGGCTGATGACGGCCGAGACATAGGAATCGTGCTTGTGGCGATGCGTGTTGCGGTCGACCCAGACGGCGAAATCGGGGTCTGAGCGGTCGATGCTTTTCGGCCCGTGTTCGAACGGCGGGTCGGTGAAGAAGCCGCGGATACGCTCAAGTTCCGCGAAGGGCGGCTCGATGCCCTGCTCGAGGAGGTGCGCGAATTCCTCTTCCACCTGCCGGGCGTATTCCTCCGCGCCCAGTTCGTGGACGAGGATCTTGATGCGCGCCTTGTACTTGTTGTCGCGCCGTCCGTAGCGGTTGTAGACCCGCAAGGCGGCCTCGGCGTAGGTGACGAGGTGATCGAGCGGCACGAAGTCGCGGATCATCGGCGCGATCATCGGCGTGCGGCCCATGCCCCCGCCGACGAAGAACTGCGCGCCGAGCGCGCCGTCCCGCTCGACGATCCGGATGCCGATGTCGTGCAGGCGCATCGCGGCGCGGTCGCGTTCGGAGGCGATCACGCAGATCTTGAACTTGCGCGGCAGGTAGCTGAATTCGGGGTGGAAGCTCGACCACTGGCGCAGCAGCTCGGCATAGGGGCGCGGGTCGGTCACTTCGTCACGGGTCGCGCCGGCGAAATGGTCGGAAGAAATGTTGCGGATGCAGTTCCCGCTGGTCTGGATCGCGTGCATCTCGACCGTGGCGAGGTCGGCGAGGATGTCGGCCGCGTCCTCCAGCCTGATCCAGTTGTACTGGATGTTCTGCCGCGTCGTGAAATGGCCGTAGCCGCGGTCGAACCGGTCCGCGATGTCGCCCAGCATCGTCAGCTGGCGCGAATTGAGCGTGCCGTAGGGGATCGCCACGCGCAGCATGTAGGCGTGAAGCTGGAGATAGAGCCCGTTCATCAGCCGCAGCGGCTTGAACTGGTTCTCGGTCAGCTTGCCTTCGAGGCGGCGGCGGGCCTGGTCGCGGAATTCGGCGACGCGGGCATCGACCATCTGCCGGTCGTATCGGTCATAGGCATACATTTTCAGATCACCCAATCGAGCGCTGCGGGGTCCTGCGGTTTCAAGGTGAGGTCGGGCCGCACCGTTGGGCCGAGGGCGCGGACGCGGTCCTTGATATGGGCGGGGCGGACATGGCCGTCCTCTTCGCGCGTCGCATCGATCGCATAGGGCACGTTGACGCGCCGCGCGGCCTCTTGCGCGGCCATGATTTCCTCGGCCGCGTCTGCGACATCGACCGCGTCGTCGACGTGGAGCGACCAGCCCTGGCCGTCCCACCACACCACCGCGCCGGTCCTGAGATCGTTTCCGGTTAGGATCCTCATTGATGCGCCTCCATCGCGATCCGCGCGAGCGCGACGTCGTCGCGCGCCGTCACCTCGCCGATGACGATCAGGGCAGGGCTTGCGATCCGGTGGTCCGCGACGAGTTCGGCCAGCCCGGCGAGCGGTCCCCTGACCACGCGCATCCCGGGACGCGCGCCGTTCTCGATCACCGCGACGGGCATGGCCGGGGAAAGGCCGTCCGCCATCAGTTTCTCGGCGATCTGGGGCGCGGTCCTGAGCCCCATGTAGATGACGAGTGTGCGGCCCTTGCCCGCAAGGCCCGACCAGTCCTGCTCGGAAAGACCCTTGCACTGGCCCGCGACGAAGCTGACCACGCTCGCCGCGTCGCGGTGGGTCAGCGCGATGCCGGCGGCCGCCGCCGCCCCGTTCGCGGCGGAGATGCCGGGCACGATCTCGACCGGGACGCCCGCGGCGCGCGCGGCCTCGGCCTCCTCGCCGCCGCGGCCGAAGATGAAGGGATCGCCGCCCTTCAATCGCACCACGTCGCGCCCGGCCAGCGCCTCGCGCACGAGCAGGGCGTTGATCTCCTCCTGCGGCAGGGTGTGGCGGGCGCGCCGTTTCGCGACCGAGATCAGCCGCGCATCGGGCCGCGCGAGGGCGAGGATGTCGGCGCTGACGAGGCCGTCATGGACAATGGTGGCGGCGCGCGCGATCAGCCGGGCGGCGCGCAGGGTCAGGAGATCCGGATCGCCCGGACCCGCACCGACGAGAAAGACCGTGCCCGGCCTGAACGCGGGCGGAGTGGGGGTGGTTCGCATGGCGCCGGGCATGGACGAAACCGCCTCGCGCCGCCAGCGAGAATGGGTTTGCCCCGCGCAAGCGAAACTTGTGCCCCGCTTCCATGTCCCCGCTCGCCGCGCCTTTTCCGGGTCGCGCCGTCCTTTGCAGCGGCGTCAATCGCCCTCGGACGCCTGCTTTCGTTCCGCTTCGAGCGCCGCGATCAGGCGGTCGAGCTGGTCCGACTGGCGCAGGTTGAGATCGCGCTGCGGGAAGGGAATCTCGACCTCGTGCTCCTTGAACAGGTGCCACACCCGGCGGTAGATGTCGGAGCGGATGTTCGCCATCCCTTCCTCCGGGTCCTGGATCCAGAAACGCAGCTCGAAATTGACCGAGGAATCGCCGAATTCCATGATGTTGACGCGCGGTTTGGGCGACTTGAGCACGCGGTCGGTCTCCTCGGCCGCCTGGTAGAGCAGCCGGGTGACCAGCTCGATGTCGGAATTGTAGGAGACGCCCACGGGCGCCTTCACGCGCACGTCGCGCGAGGAATAGGACCAGTTGACGACCTGGTTGATCATCAGCGTTTCGTTCGGGATCAGGTATTCGGTCCGGTCGCGGGTGACGACCGAGATCGCGCGGATGCCGATCTTGCGAATCTGCCCGAAGCTTTCCGCGCCCGAAGAATCGTGGACCGATATGACGTCGCCCGGCTTGATCGACTTGTCGAGCAGCAGGATGATGCCCGAAATCAGGTTCCCGAAGGTCTTCTGCAGGCCGAAACCGATGGCGAGGCCGAAGGCACCGCCGAAAAAGGCCAGCGCGGTGAGGTCGATGCCGAGCAGGTCCACCCCGATGAAGAAGGCCGCGGTCCAGATGACGATGGTCGCGATCTTTTCCGCGAGCAGTTCCTGCACCCCGTCGAGCCGGCTCATGCCGCGCAGCCCCTTGCGGACGAGGCGCGTCGCGAACCAGGCGAGCGACAGGACGAGGAGGAAGGTCAGCACGCTGAGCAGGATGTCGGCAAGCGAAATCTTGAGCGAACCGATCATGATGGCCATGGAATCGAGCCGCTCGATTACCGCGCCGACGGTCTCGCTCTGGCGCGCGATCTCCTCCTTCGCCCCGCCGCTGAGGCCGATGACGGTTTCGGCCGGCGCCTCTTCGGCGAGGCTCCAGACCTGGCCCGGCTCGGCGGGTTCGGGGCTCGCCGCGGGGGGCGTTTCACCGCGGGCCGGTCCGGCGGGGTCGTCCTGCGGCGAAGGGCCGGGCGGGGGCGCCGCGCTCATGCTTCGTCCATCCGCGCAAGCGCCTGCGCGAGGTCCGCGATCAGGTCCTCGCCGTCCTCGAGCCCGATCGACAGGCGGATGGCGGGGCGGGTCGCCCCCGCGTCCCCGTGCGGCCTGGTCGGCGAGGCCATCACCGTGCGGTGGACGTGCGGGGCGATCGGCAGGGCGAGGCTTTCATAGCCGCCCCACGAATAGCCGATGCCGAACAGCTTGAGCGCGTCGACCACGCGGCCCGAGGCGTCCATGTCCCCGGTTTCCAGCACGAAGCTGAACAGCCCGCAGCCGCCGGTGAAATCGCGGGCGTAGAGCGCGTGGCCGGGATCGCTTTCGAGCAGCGGGCACATGACCCGCGCGACCTGCGGCTGCTCGGCGAGCCAGGCGGCGATGCGCGCGGCGCTCCGGGTCGAGGCGGCGAGCCGGACCTGCATCGTCCGCAGCCCCCGCGCGGCGAGCGCGGCGTCGTCGGGCGAGACCACCTGGCCGAGGTCGAGCGCGGTCCGGCGGAGCCTGCCGAAAAGAGGTTCCGCCGCGCTCGCGGAGCCCATCATCAGGTCGGAATGGCCGCCGACGTGCTTCGACAGGCTCATCATCGCGATGTCGCAGCCGCGTTCCAGCGCCGGAAAGCCGAGCGGGCTCGCCCAGGTGTTGTCGATCAGGCTCACGGCGTCGTGCGCGCGCGCGATCCGGGCGAGTTCGGGGACGTCGCAGACCTCCATCGTCAGGCTGCCCGGGTTTTCGAGCCACACCGCCTGCGGCCGGAACTCGGCGACAAGCCCGGCATAGGCGGCAAGGTCGAGCGGGTCGAAGAAGCGCGTCTCCACCCCCATCCGGGCGAGCAGGCCGGTCGCCATGCTGCGCGCGGGATCATAGGCATTGTCGCTCATCAGCAGGCGGTCGCCGGGCGAGAGCACCGCGAGCAGGCACCCCGCGATCGCGGCGACCCCGCTCGGATAGAGCACGGTGCCGTGCGCGCCCGGCTCGATTTCGGTCAGGGCCTCGGCCAGCGACCACTGGGTCGGCGCGCCGCGCCTGCCGTAGAAGAACTGCGCCGGATCGTCGCGCCCGCCTGCGCGCCTGCGCTCGGCCTCGCTGGCGTAAAGGTGGGTCGAGCCGCGCCAGACCGGCGTGTTGACCACGCGCCCGGTCCATTCGGGCCGCCGCCCGGCGCGGGTGAGGCGGGTGGCCGCGCGCAGGCCTTCGGGCTCCTCGCCGCCGCTCATGCTTCCGGCCCCTGCGCTTCCCGCCCCTGCGCCTTGGGCGTGGCGGGATCGGCGCTCCATTCCATCCAGCTGCCGTCGTAAAGCGCCGCGTCAGACTTGCCGATCAGGTGGAGCGCGAACAGCAGCACGCTCGCGGTGACTCCGCTGCCGCAGGTGGTGACGACCGGCCGGTCCAGGTCGATGCCGGCCGCCTCGAACGCCGCGCGCAGCTCCTGCGGCGACCTGAAGGTGCCGTCCTGCGCGAACAGATCGCCATAGGGCAGGTTCATCGAGCCCGGGATGCGCCCGTTCGGCCCGCCATGGACCGGGTCCTCGCCCGTCCCGAACACGCGGTCGGCCCCGCGCGCGTCGAGCACCTGTTCGGCGCGGCTGGCGAGGTTCGCGAGCATGTCGGCCTTGCTCCGCACCCGCCGCGGGGCATGGAGCGCCGCGGGCTCGGCGCGTTCGGGCGCGGGCGGCCCGCTTTCGAGCGGGAGGCCTTGCGCGCGCCACATGGCAAGGCCGCCGTCGAGGATCGCGACCCGCTCGCGCCCGGTTTCGGTCAGCGCGAACCACGCGCGGGCCGAACTGCGGATCGCGCTGTCGTCGTAGAGCACGATGGCCGCATCCGGCGCCACCCCCAGCGCCGCGAGCCGCGCGGCGACCTGCCGTGCGGTGGGAAGCGCAGCGGGGACGGGGGAAGCGGGATCGGTGAGGCTCGCCAGGTCGAGGAAGCGTGCGCCCGGGATATGCGCCGCTTCGTATTCGGCGCGCGGATCGCGCCCGGCGGCAGGAAGATGGCGCGAGGCGTCGAGCACGGCGATGCCGGGATCGCCAAGGCGCTGCGCCAGCCACTGGCAGGAAACGAGGCTCGGGAAATCGTCCATCGCCTGATCGGGTAGCGTGTGGGCGCCGCGCCGCCAAGGGGGCGGGTCGCGGGGCCGGGGGTCGGCCGGCGCGGTCAGGCCGGCTGGGGCGTGGCGGCGGGCGCCTGCGGGACGTGGACGAGCTGCGCGGCGAGACCGTAGATTCCGCCCACCGGCGCGGTGACGGGGAGCGGGCGGATCCGCCCGGCGCCCGCGCTGCTCGGCGTGCCGATGACGAAGGTGCAATCGGTCGCGGGCACGCCCTGCGCTGCAATGGTGACGTGGACCAGCGGGATGTAGACCCGCCCGCCGCCGCTGCCCTGCCGGATCAGGCTGAGCTCGCTCACCGGCAGGCGCAGCTGGCCGGTGAGCGCCGTGCCCTGATGCGGGCCGATCCGCCCGATTTCGCCGAGCGGTTGGCCATGGCCGGGGCTGCCGGCGGCGCCTTGCCCGTCACCCGCCCGCACGCAGTCGAGCCGGGCCGCGACCGCGAGATCGCGCACCGCCCTGTCCGATCGGTTGGTGAGGGTGAGGCAGATGTCGAGCGTCAGGGTCATGACCGAACGGCTCGCGGCGGTCACGTCGAGCCTGAGGTCGATCCGCGGGGGCGATTGCGCGGGCTGGGGTGCGGGTTGGGAGGCGGGTTGGGCGAGCGGCGCTTGTGCGGGCGCGGCGTCGGGCGCCGATGCGAAGGGCCGGGTCGGCTGGGAGATCGCGGCAAGGCGCGGAACCTCGCGCTTGCGGCGGCGCCGGGCGAGCCACAGCGGCACGAGGAGCGCGACGAGGAGGAGCGCGACGAGGAGCAGCAGGCCCGCGACGATCCAGCCGTCGAACGCGCGCAGCCGTTCGATCAGCGCGGGCCGGTGGACGCGCAGCTCGAACGGCTGTTCGCGCACCGGACCGGCCGGCAAAAGATCGAAGCCCGGCGCGAGATCGAGCGAGGGGGCGGTGTCGGCCGCGGGCTCGCCCGAATAAGGCGCCGCATTCTCGGGCGTCGCCGTTTCGGTCCGGTCGGCGGGGGCGGGAAGGGTCGGGTCTTGTGTAATCGCGGCGGGTGCGGGCCGGGGCGCAGGCGTGCGCGCGGGAGAGGGCGTCGGCGCAGGCCGGGCCGGTTCGCGCGCCTCGCTGCGTTCGGGCTGCTGCCGCCCGCCGGCTTCCTGCCGGGCGGACGGCGGGGCGATGACCCGCGGGCCGATCACCACGCCTTCGCGGATGTCGACCGGGCCCTGCGGGGCGGGCGCGGGGCTTTCGCCCGGCTCGGGCAGAGAGAAGCTTCCGGGCGCCTGCTGGGCGGCAGCGGCAACGGGCAGCGCGAGCGCGGCGGCCGCGATCAGCGCAGCCGCCGCGCGCCCCGTGCCGGGAACGGCGGGGCGAATGCGGGCGGGGCGGGGAGCGGATCGGTCGACGGGGCGCATCGCGGATGGAAACGGAACGGGAGCGGGGACCCGGCGCGGCGGGCGCCGGTTCCCGACGGAGCGCGCAGCATAGACCGCGCGGCCCGGCAAGGCCACCTCCCGGGTTGCGCGCACACGGCTTTCGCGGCAACAGCGCGGCATGGAAACCACACCCGCCTTTCTCGGCAAGGACACCCCGCTTCCCGCTTCGCCCGGGGAAGCGCGGCTCGACTACGTGCCCAATCCGCGGCCCGGGACGCTCTATCTCGTGCGCTTCGCCGCGCCCGAATTCACCTCGCTCTGCCCGGTGACGAGCCAGCCCGATTTCGCCCATCTGGTGATCGATTACGCGCCGGGGGAAACGATCGTCGAGTCCAAGAGCCTCAAGCTGTTCCTCGGATCCTTCCGCAATCACAACGGCTTCCACGAGGACGTGACGGTCGGGATCGGGCAGCGGCTCGCCGGGGAAATGGAACCGCGCTGGCTCAGGATCGGGGGCTACTGGTATCCGCGCGGCGGCATCCCGATCGACGTGTTCTGGCAGACCGGCGCGCCGCCCGAGGGGTTGTGGCTGCCCGATCAGGGCGTCGCCTCTTATCGCGGACGCGGATGATCGATTAAAAACTTTTCCAGAACAATTCTTTGGCCGACCGAAGAAGGCTTGCGCGCGGCCAGTCTTTTTCATAGCATTGTCATACGAGCGGCATAAACGCCGCCGCGCAGAGGGGGATTCTGCCGCACCGAGTCCGCGAAAGGGTTTCCCCCTCTCAACCGGCGGGGCGGCAAAGCCTCCAGGCGAACAGAACGACCCGCCATTTCGAGAGGCCAAAAAAACATGACAAACGCGTTTTCGACCAAGTTCCGCGCCATCGGCGGCGCTTCCGTGCTGGCCATTTCGACCGGCCTTGTCGCCGCTCCCGGTGCAGCCCAGGTCGCCCCGCCTCAGCCGGTCCAGTCCGCCCCGACGCCGACCGCGCCCGCCGCGCCGGGCAATACGCAGGAATGCGCGCTCGTCACGACCGTCTCCCCGCCGGAAGTCATCTGCGCGCCCGGCACGGATCCCGATGGCTTCGACGAGGATTTCAACTCGATCTCGGTGACGGTCGAGGAAGGCTCGCAGGTCCAGGGCGAGATCAACCTGCTGGTCAATGTCGATGCGACGGTCGACGGATCGATCGTCACTTCGACCGACAACGGGCTCTTGCTCGGCGATGCGGCGACCGTGGTCAACAACGGCTTCATCCAGGTGACCTCCGACAGCGGGGACGGCATTCGCACCGGCAATGATTCCCTCGTCACGAACAACGGGGTCATCAGCACCAACAATGACCTCAATGGCATCAATGACGGCATTTCCGTCGGCGGCGGAAGCACGGTCATCAACAATGGCCTGATCCAGATCGACGGATCGGGCGATTTCGGGATTTACGATAACAACGGAGAAGGCGGTCAGACCGTCATCAACTCGATCACGGGCTCGATCATCACCACGAACGACGACGGGCTCGGGATCGCCCTGACCGATGGGGCCACGGTCGAGAACCAGGGGCTTATCCAGACTTTCGGCGAGGAAGCGATCGGCATTGCCGTCGGCGCAGAATCCGAGGTGCTGAACGAAGGCTTTGTCTTCACCACCGGCGAAAATGCGATCGGGGTGATTGCCGGCGACGATTCGAGTGTCATCAACACCGGCTCGGGCAATGTCTTCACCTTCGGCGACGACGCCGCCGCGGTTTCCGTGGGCGACGATTCTTTCGTCCAGAACAACGGCATCATCCTCACGCGCGGCGACGCGGCGTCGGCAGTGGAGGCGGGCGACGGTTCGATCGTCATCAACAACCCGACCGGCCAGATCGCCACGACGGGCGACGATTCGACCGTCGTGACGATCGACGGCGACGGCACCTTCACCAATTCGCGCGGCCTGATCCAGGCGACCGGCGCGGATTCAAAGGGCGTCGACATCAGCGGCGACGCGATCTTCGACAATTCGGGCCGGATCACCTCCGAACAGGACCGCGCCGTGGATATCGGCGGGGTCGGCACGGTCCGCAATTTCGAAGGCGCGATCATCTTCAGCCGCGGCGGTGACGGCCTGCGCGTCGAAGGCGACGGGTCGACCATCTTCAACGCCGGCCTGATCGACAGCGACGGCGACGAGGCGATCGAGGCATCGGGCGTCAACGACCTCACCGTCGTCAACACCGCCACCGGCATCATCCGCACCCGCGAGAACGGCGACAAGGCGATCGAGGCCGAGGAAAACCTCCGGGTCGAGAACGAGGGCCTCATCGAAAGCGCCGTCTCCGAAGCGATCGAAGCCGATGCGGGCGGGCTTGTCCTGATCAACTCCGGCCAGATCATCGCCCGGTTCGACGATGCGGTCGACGGCGACGACGACGTCACGATCATGAACAGCGGCCTGATCCAGGGCGGCGAGAACGACGGGCTCGAGCTGAACTCGGGCTTCATCATGAACTCGGGCACGATCGAAAGCGTGGATTCGGACCCCAACGGCTCGCTGATCATCGGCGGGACCGTGCCGGAACTCGATGCCGCGATCGATTTCGACGCGGGCACCGACGGGAACGAGGACGGGGTCGTCTACAACCTCGAAGGCGGCCTCATTATCGGCGACATCGGGATCAACACGAGCCAGGGCAACCAGGACTCGCCCGACACCAATGACGGCGAACAGACCGTCTACAATTTCGGCACGATCACCGGCCGCGGCGAGAACCCGGCCAATGGCGACCGGTTCGATGCCGTGCTGCTCGGCAATGGCGACGACACCTTCGTCAAGCTCAACGGCGGCACCGAGAACGGCGTGGTCGACGGGCAGGCCGGGACCGACCTGTTCGCCTTCATCATCACCGACGACACCGACCGGAGCTTCGACCTTTCGCTGCTGGAAAGCCAGTACCTGAATTTCGAGGACGTGCGGCTCGGCTCGCAGACCTTCGACTTCATCGAGAATTCGCTCGACGCGCCGGTCGCGGGCGGCGTCATGACGCTGACCGGGACGGCCGACCAGGCGGTCACGGTGGTCAACACCGCCGTGCTCGAAGGCACGGTCAACGCCACCGTCACCCTGATCGCCGGAGCCGACGAGGGCATCGACCCCGGCCTCACCATCGGCGAGGACGGCGCGATCGTGACCGACGGCGACGGCGAAGCCGGGTTCGATGCCTCGGCCGCGGACGGCGCGTTCCTCGTCAATGACGGCTCGATCACGACCACCGGCGAATCGACTGCCGCGGTCGTGTTCGGCGACGGTTCGACCCTCACCAACACCGGCGCGCTGCTGTCGGAAGGCACCAATGGCGTGGCGGTCGCGGCGGGCGACGACACGACCATCGACAACGCCGCAGGCGCGACCATCACCACCACCGGCGACAACGGCTTCGGCATCGTCATCAACGGCGACGGGACCGTCACCAATGACGGCGTGATCTCGACCGACGGTCCGACCGCGCAGGCGATCACGATCGCGGGCGATGGCACGGTCACCAATGCCGGCATCATCGCCGCGCGCGGCGGCCGGGCGATCGACATCGCGGGGCTTGCCACCGTCACCAATGCGGAAGACGGCGTCATCGGCTCGCAGGACGGCGATGCGATCCGCTTCAATTCCAGCGGCTCGACGCTGGTCAATGCCGGCGAAATCGTCACCGGCGGCGACGGGGCACTCGGGCTCGAGGCGATCGATGTCGCGGACACCACGGTCGAGAACTCCGGCACGATCGCGACCGAGGGCGACAGCACCGCGGGCGTCTATGTCGGCACGGATTCGGTCGTGAACAACAGCGGGCAGATCACCTCCACCGGCGACCGCGCCATCGGCGTGGCAGCCGGGGACGGTTCGACCGTCAACAACCTGGCGGGCGCCGAGATCTCGACCGAGGGCAGCGAGGCGCACGGCATCGTGCTCGTCGGCGACGCGACGATCGACAACGCAGGCTCGATCACGACGACCGGCGACGGAGCCTTCGGCATCATCGCCACGTCCGATTTCACGCTGACCAATTCGGGCACGATCTCGTCCGATGGCGCGCGGGCGATCGACCTCGCGGGAGCGGGCGAACTGACCAACCTCGAAGGCGGCTCGATCGTCGCGGCCGATGACGATGCGATCCGCTTCAATGCGGGCGGTTCGACCCTGACCAATCGCGGCTCCATCGCTGGCGAGGTCGGCGTGCGCGGCAGCAGCGGCGCGGACACCGTCGCCAATTTCGGCGCGATCGACGGCGGCAGCGTCGGCGTCGCGCTCGGCGACGGTGCGGACGAGTTCCAGCAATGGTCCGGCGCTTCGGTCACCGGCGACATCGACCTCGGGGCGGGCGACGACCTGTTCATCCTCGAGGGCGCGGCGTCCTCGGTCACCGGCGACATCGGCGGCGGAGCGGGCGACGACACCGCGATCCTCGCCGGGACGCTCGATGCCGACAATTTCACCGACTTCGACACCTACCAGCTCGGCTCGGACCTGGGCGGGACGCTCGACGATCTCGACATCGTCGGCGACCGTACGCTCACCGGCGACGTGGTCCATGTCGGCGAGGTCAATGTCCTGCTCGGCCGGGATTCGCTCACCGCGACCGGCTCGATCACGCTCGAGGAGACCGGCTCGCTCGTCATCGAGACGCCCGACGACACCGCCGATCTCTTCGCGCTGTCCGGGCAGACGGTCACGGTCCTCGATGACGGGGCGGGCTTCACCAACAACGGCGCGACGGTCAACATCCTCGATGACGACCTGCTGTTCGATTACGAGGTGGTCGTCGGATCGCTCGCGGTGCGGGTGAACCCGGTCAATCCGCTGGCCAATTCGGCCGACGCCAACATCGGCGTTTTCGGCGGCGCGCTGACGGCCGGCATCAACGCCGGCACCATCGACCTCGCCACGCTCGACCGGATCAACCGGCTGCCCGATTCGGCTGCCATGACCGGGGCCGCCGCCGACGCGCTGCCCTCGCTCAGCGAAGGCATGGGCCGCGAGATCTTCGAAAGCGCGAACCTCGCCAGCGCGGCGCTCGATCGGCACCTGATGGGTGAAGGTTCGGGCGTGTGGGGCCAGATCGCGGTCCGCGGGGCCGAGCAGGACAGCCTCTCGCTGTCGGCGGACGGGTACGAATCCGACCAGCTCGTCTTCACCGTGGGCGCCGATTTCGAACTGTTCGAAGACGTGCGCTTCGGCCTGCTTGCGAGCTATGCCGACATCGACACCCAGGACCTCCGCAACGACAGCGTCCCGACCGAACGCAACGAGGCCGAGAGCATCAAGCTCGGCGTCTACATGAGCGCGGGCTTCTTCGACCGGGGCTTCATCAACGGCGAGGTCGCCTACCTCACCGGCGATATCGAAAGCCGCCGCGACGGGTTCTTCGGGGCCACGAACTCGAACTACGATTTCGACGGCTTCTCCTCGCGCGTCACGGCGGGCTTCGACCTGATCCCGGACGAGAACGTGTCGGTCACCCCGACGATCGGCATCAACGCGGCGCGGATCAATTTCGATGACGTCGCGGAGACGGGCGGGTTCGGTTTCACGGTCGAACGCGGCGATGCGGTCTTCGCCGAACTGCGCGGCGGCCTCAACCTCGGGGCGCAGGTGTCGGAAGGCGTGAACGGCTTCGTGTCGGGCACGGTGATCCGCGACCTGATCGACGATCCGCGCAGCTTCCGCCTGAGCTCGTCGCAGCTCGGCTCGTTCCTCGTCAACCTGCCGATGCGCGAGCGCAACCGCTTCGAACTCGCGGCGGGCGCCTCGATCACGGTGTCCGAAGGCTTCGCGGTCGATCTCGGCTATCTCGGCGACTTCAACGAAGGCTACCAGGGCCACTCCGCCCGCGCGAACGTGCGCTTCGCCTTCTGATCCGCCGACAGGGCACGCAAAAGGGGGCCGACCGCGCGAGCGGTCGGCCCCTTTCGCTTGCCCCCGGCGCAGTCAGCCCGCGCGCGCGGCGAGGATCGCCCTGTTGCGCCTTTCCAGCGCGAGGAACGCCGAAAACGGTGCCTTGCCCGGCTCGCTCGTGCCCTGATGGCCGAGCTGCCAGAGCTGGTGGTAGAACCACGCCATCCCGGCAAAGCCGTTCACCGCCTTCATCACCTGCAGCCTCCTGAGGAAGCCGAGCCAGCCGGGAATCACCTCGAGCCCGTCCTCGTAGCGCGGGAGGCGTTCGAGCCCTTCGATCAGGCGGCGCGGGGCATCGGTCATCACGCACATCGGCCGGCCCAGCCCGATCACGTCGGCCGCGCCGATCTGCAGCGCCTGTTCCATCGCCGCGCGGCTGCGGAAGCCGCCCGTCACCATCAGCGGGACCGCGACCTCGGCCTGCATCGCCTTGGCGAAATCGACGAAATAGGCCTCGCGCGAAGCGGTCGAGGGGGCGACGTCCTGCCTTTCCTCGGCCTCCATGCCTTCGATCCCCATGAGCTTGGGCTGTTCATAGGTCCCGCCCGAAATCTCGATCAGGTCGACCGAGGCCTGTTCGAGCCATTTCACGACTGTCAGGCTGTCGCGGAAATCGAACCCGCCCTTCTGGAAATCGGCGCTGTTGAGCTTCACCGAAACGGGGAAGTCCGGCCCCACCGCCGCGCGCACGGCGCGCACGATATCGAGCAGGAAGCGCGCCCGGTTGGCGAGGTCGCCGCCATATTCGTCGCGGCGAAGGTTGGTGCGCGGGCTGAGGAACTGCGAGACGAGATAGCCGTGCGCGGCGTGGACCTGGACCCCGGTGAAGCCCGCCTCGCGGCACGCCTCTGCCGCCACCGCCCAGCGGGTGACGAGGTCCGCGATCTCCTCGCGCGTCAATGGCACGGGCCGTGCGAACTGGCCGCCGGGAAGGGCGAGCTGCACGTCGGAGGCGGATCTGGGCGCGGGATTGACGTCCTTGCGGACCTGCCGGCCGCCATGGCTGATCTGCGCCCAGAGGTGGTTGCCGCCGCGGGTGCCCGCCTTCGCCCACCGCGCCAGCGCCGCGGCCAGCGCGGCATCGGGCGCGCGCTCGATCACGACATTGCCGGGCCGCTCGAGATGGTCGCGATCGACGATGACGTTGCCGGTGAGCAGCAGGCCCGCCCCGCCGTCCGACCACAGACCGTAGAGCCGTTCCAGTTCCGGCGTCGGCGCGCCGTCGGGGGTGGCGAGCCCTTCGGTCATGGCGGCCTTCGCCAGGCGATTGGGCAGAACGGCGCCGCACGGGAGGGTGAGGGGCGTGTCGAGCATGGGGGAGGCGCCTTGCGTTGCTGAAACCGCAACATGTCTGGACTATCCCCGGCCCTCGCTCAAGCGCGCCCGGCGGTTCGGCACCAAGCCGCCGGGCGCGCGTTGGTGCAGCAAGGGGCACGTGATGATCTATATCCTTCTCAATCTTTTCCCGATTGCCGCGGCGACGTTGCTGGGGCTTGGCATCGGTCTCGTCTGGCTGCGCGCCTCCGACATATTGCTGCCGGGCTGGAAGACGCTCGCCGGGGCGGCGCTGGCGGAATTCTGGCTCGCCTCGATCCTCGCGGGCGCGCTGATCCTCGCGCCGCAGGAGGCGGGCGAATGGGTGATGGCGCTGGGAAGCGCGGTGGTGATCTGGATCGGCTTTGTCGTGCCGGTGCTGTGGGTGACCTTCATGGCCTATGAAATGGGCGCGAGCCGGACATTCTCGGCGGCGCTGCACTGGCTGGTGGTGATGGTCGGGCAGGCTTTCCTGATGCAGTCCATCGGGCTTTCCGCGCCGCCCGGCGTGTGAGCCTCGGGCTACAGGATCGCCTCGCCATCCCGCGCGGGCCACCGGGACGTCCCGCGGGGGATGGCGCTGGTGCACCTAAACGGAGAAACTTCGAACCAATTGTTCGAAGTACTCTCTGACTGGAATGCCCAGCTAAGTTCCTGTTCTCTATACGATAATCCTAACGAGCTTCCATTTCAATTGGATAGTGCTGCGCCGCAGAAAACTGCGGAATCGGCCAATTCCGACGGCGAAGAGCCGATTGAAAGTCATGGGAGCGGGTCATGGACAGGCTAACTCCCAAATGGGGCGCATTCGGTAATTCTGGCGGCAATTCCGGCGGGGGCGGGCAAGGCTCCGGCCCCAGCCAGGATAAATGGAACAAGCGGACGCAAAAGCGTCCCGCTCCCTTCTCGCTGCGTCTGAGCTTCGATGAGAAGCAAAAGCTGATCGAGGATGCCGGTCGGCAATCAATTTCCGCGTATATCAAATCACGGTTGTTCGATCCCGATGCGTCGGTCAAACAGGCGCGCGGGCTCAATCCGGTCAAAGACCAGAAAGCGCTGGCTCAACTCCTGGGCATGCTGGGCTCGTCCCGGATTGCCAAAAACCTGAACGAACTGGCCGAGGCTGCGCGCGTCGGCGCGCTGCCCCTCGGCGATGAGACTGAGCGGGCTATCAAGCGCGCCTGTGATGATGTCCGGATCATGCGGCGCTTCCTGCTCGCCGCCCTCGGCATAAGGGAAACCGATAAAGCCACACATGTCTGCGAAAGCTGCTCCTCGGCCTTTGGCCGGGCGGCGGGCGAGCACGGTGACCATGATCGAAATGGGGAGCCTTCCCCATGATCATCAAGGCATCGCAACGCGGCGGCGGGCGGGCGCTCGCCTCGCATCTGATGAATGAGCGCGATAACGAGCATGTCGAGCTGCACAAAGTTCGCGGCTTCGTCTCCGACGATCTGCATGGCGCGTTCCTGGAAGCCGAAGCGGCGGCCAAGGGCACGAAGTGCAAACAGCATTTCTTCTCGGTCAGTCTCTCCCCGCCCGAGACGGAAAATGTCCGGCCTGAAGTCTTCGAGCTGGCCGCGCGCCGGATCGAGAAGGAAATGGGCCTGGAGCGCCAGCCGATGGCGCTCGTCTTCCATGAAAAGGAAGGCCGCCGCCACGCCCATGCAGTGTGGAGCCGGATCGACACTGAGAACATGCGGGCGATCAATCTCCCGCATTTCAAGCGCAAGCTGAATGAGATTTCGCGGGGGCTGTTCCTCGAACATGGCTGGAATCTGCCTGATGGGTATAAGCGCGGCCAAGATGGAAGGAACCATCGTTCCCCGCTGAATTTCACTCTCGCCGAATGGCAACAAGCCCGGCGCGCCGGGAAAAGCGCTGCCGATATCAAGGCCACCTTCCAGGAATGCTGGAACGGCGCGAAAGACGTTACCGCCTTCAAGCGCCAGCTCGAAGAGCGCGGCTATTATCTGGCGCAAGGCGATCGCCGGGGCTTCGTAGCGGTCGATGTCCAGGGCGAAGTCTATGCGATCCCGCGCATGATCGGCCAGAAAACCAAGGCCGTAAAAGAGCGCCTGGGCGATCCGTCAACCCTGCCGTCGGTCGATGAGACCAAGGCGCGTGTCGCAGAGCTGATGGAAAAGGTCCTCAAGCGTCACATCACGACGCTCGATAAAGAAAGCGCACAGCGCCTGAACCCGATCCGCGCGAAAAGGCGCGCTATGCGCGCCGATCATAAGGCTGAGCGCGCGGCGCTCGATCAGCGTCAGGCGGAACGCTGGGTGGTCGAATCCAAAGCCCGCCAGGCGCGCTTCTCCAAGGGCCTGAAAGGCGTGTGGGACTGGCTGCGCGGCAAGCATAGCGCCGTGCGCAAGCGCAATGAGGCCGAAGTCGCCTTCAAGCGCGAGCGCGATGCGAAAGAGCGCCAGGACCTGATCACCCGGCAATTGGCCGAACGGCGCGCTCTGCAAGCCAATGTCCGAAACGAGCGGCAACGCCATGCGAGCGAGCTGGCGCTTCTCTATCGCGACCTCGCGAAAACGCGGGCGCTGTCCGACGCCCTCGAAAAACCCTCCGCGCGGACGCGGGCGGCCCTGGATCGCGCCAAGCCGGACCGCACGCGCAACCGCTCCACGCAATCCGGTGGCCGCTCCCGCGACCGCACCCTCGAACCTTAGAGATGAAGGACTGGTACTATGTTTGGTAGAAATGAGATCGCAGGCGATGTCCTGATGGCCCCGCGCGGGTTTAGCCCGGATTATTCACCGGCAGTGGTCTGACGGGTTGGCGGGAGTGGCGTAAGCATTTGCATTGTTGTAGGAATGTGGTTGCTTAAGCCAGACCTGCAACGGGGCAAAATATGCCACAGACCACACCCGCCGGATGCGATGATAGCGCGTCCGTATTTTCGTTTCCAGCAGTGCGCGGCAAGAAGGTCACAGCTGCGTTTGACGGCGGCAGGCTGACCTCGGATGGCGGGGTCCTGGTGCTGGCTCAGGCCGAGCGCATGATGGGGCTCTGCCAGCGGCTTGCGGCGTGTATTGCCGATCCGCGCGATCCTGCTCGGGTGGTTCATCGGCTTGAAGATATCCTGCGCGCGCGGATGTTCGCGATCGCCTGCGGCTATGAGGATGCCGATGATCTCGACGCTCTGCGCGATGATCCGGGCTTCCGCCTTGCGCTGGGCAAGCTGCCGGGATCGGGTGCGGGGTTGGCCAGCCAACCGACGATGAGCCGCTGGGAGAATGCGCCGAGCACGCGCGAGCTGGCAAAGATGCTGGGGATCATGATCGACATCTACTGCGCCAGCTACCCCACTCCGCCGGCGGCGGTGACGCTGGATATCGATGACACCTGCGACGTCGTGCACGGCTATCAGCAACTCTCCTTCTGGAACGGACATCATGGGGAGCGCTGCTTCCTGCCGATCCATGTCTACGACACGGCAACGGGCCGGCCGGTGGCGATGCTGCTGCGCACGGGCAAGACGCCTTCTGGCAAGGAGGCGGCAGGGCATATCCGGCGTCTGGTGCGCCATCTTCGCCGCCACTGGCCTGATACCCACATCACCATCCGCGGTGACGGGCATTATGGACGGCCCGAGGTCATGGCCTTCTGCGAGGCGGCCCATGTCGATTACGTGTTCGGTCTGCCGACCAACGCCGCGCTGCGCGCTGATCCGGTTATCGTCACTGCCGCCGATGCCTGCGCGGTCCGCCGCGCCGAGTGCCAACTCCCGGTCCTGCGCAGCTATGCCGAGACCCGCTACGGCGCGAAGAGCTGGAACCGCCAGCGCCGCGTCGTCGCCAGGATCGAGGCCAGCACGCTGGGCATGGATATCCGCTATGTCGTCACATCGCTAACCCAAGGCTCGGCCGAGCACATCTATGACACGCTCTACTGCGCGCGCGGGCAGGCCGAGAACCTGATCAAGCTGCACAAGACCCAGCTGGCCAGTGACCGCACCTCGTGCCGGTCGGCGAACGCCAACCAGATGCGCCTGATCCTGCACACCGCTGCCTACTGGCTGCTGTGGCGCGTTCAGCAGGCGATCCCAAAGACCACCGCTCTGGCAAAAGCCGAGTTTACGACCCTGCGCCTGCGGCTGCTCAAGGTTGCTGCCCGCGTCATGGAAAGCGCCACCCGCATCCGCGTAGCGTTCGCCTCTGCGTGCCCCGATGCCGATCTGATGCGTGCCATCGTTCTCGCGCTCAAGCCTGCGCCGACGTAGCGGGCGCGGCAGTGCCGCAGAAACCCCGAGCCAAGTCCTTCAACCAGAAAAGCCCATCGATCACAGCGCGGTGAAACAGACGCCAGCGGTGCCGCACGCCCGCTCTACGCCGCCGCACGCAGCAGTGGCGTCAAGCTCGCACCGAGAGGCGCCCAACCGCATCGCCGTGAATAAGAGAGGGGAACGGCTTGCACTATCCATGCTATCAAGGGCAACGAGTTCTTGAATTGTTCATGAGGAATCGACCGTGACAGCATCGCTTGCCTTGCAGCCTGCCTTCCCTGGCCTTTGTCCTGTGACAGAGGCCGTGGAGAAGCTGGCGACAGACGGCGGCATCGAAGAGCGCGGAGCGATCTTCACCAAGCGCGAAGTGGTCGAATTCATCCTCGATCTCACGGGCTACACCGAGGCCGCGCCGCTTACGGCATACCGCCTGCTTGAACCGTCCTTCGGTGATGGCGACTTCCTGCTTCCTGCCATCGACCGCCTGGTTGCCGCCGCTGCGCGTGACGGCAAACTGACCTTCGAAGCGCTTGCCCCCGCGATCCGCGCCGTCGAGTTGCACCGCGCCACCTGTGACGGCACTCGCGCCTTGCTTGCCAAGACGCTCCTACAGCGCGGGCTCAGTCGTCAGGATGCAGCGCGCTTGTGCGATGTCTGGCTGATGCAGGGCGACTTCCTGCTGGCCGACCTGCCCACAGGCTTCACACATGTCGTCGGCAACCCGCCCTATGTTCGGCAGGAGAGCATTCCTGACGTGCTGATGAGCGAGTACAGGAAGCGCTTCAAGACGATCTATGATCGCGCCGACATCTATGTGCCCTTCATCGAGCGCTCGCTGGCATTGCTGGCGAAGGGCGGCAAGCTTGGCTTCATCTGCGCTGACCGCTGGATGAAGAACAAGTATGGCAAGAAGCTCCGCGAGCTGGTCAGCAAGCACTACGCGCTCACGACCTACGTGGACATGTACGGCGTTGATGCCTTCCATGCCGAGGTCAGCGCATACCCTGCCATCACCGTCATCGAAAAGGCGACGGGCGGCTCGACCCGCGTCTTCGCTCGCCCCGCCATCGACTCGAAGACTTTGAAGGCGCTCGCAGCCGATCTCACCGCCGCCAAGCTTCCGAAAAAGACCAAGGTGCGCGAGATCGAGAATGTCACCGCAGGCGGCGAGCCGTGGGTGCTCGACTCCTTCGATGAGCTCGCCCTCGTGCGCCGCATCGAGGCGCGGTTTCCAGCCCTTGAAGATGCGGGCTGCAAAGTCGGCATCGGCGTTGCCACGGGCGCCGACAAGGCCTTCATCGGCGACTTCGGCAATCTTGATGTCGAGCCCTCGCGCAAGCTGCCGCTCGTGATGACGCGCGACATACTCGAAGGGCACGTTGCCTGGCGGGGGAAGGGGATCGTCAATCCGTTCGGCGATGACGGGAAGCTCGTGGATCTCGAGGACTTCCCGAAGCTGCGCGCCTACCTTGAAGAGCGCAAGGAACAGATCGCAGACCGCCACGTCGCCGAAAAGAACCCGCGCGGCTGGTATCGCACCATTGACCGCATCTATCCTGAGCTGACCTACCGCGAGAAGCTGCTTATCCCCGACATCAAGGGTGATGCGTCCATCGTGTACGAAAAGGGCGAGCTCTACCCGCACCACAATCTTTATTTCATCACCTCGGACGAGTGGGACGTGCACGCGCTTCAGGCCGTCATGCGGTCGGGCATCGCCCGCCTTTTCGTGGCGCTTTACTGTACCCGCATGCGGGGCGGGTATCTGCGCTTTCAGGCGCAGTACCTTCGCAAGATCAGGATTCCGAAGTGGTCGGACGTTAGCACCGACTTGCGCCAGCGTCTCGCAAACTACGCCGAGACGAACGACCGCCATGCTCTTAACGAAATTGTATCCGAGCTTTACGGGCTAAGCCCTGCCGAACTGAAACTGATTGAAAGGAATGCCGACGCATGAGTCTTGAACTTGCCAACTACGAAGCCCAGGCGCGCGAAGCCGTCAAACTGTTCTGGGGAAACCGTGAAGCTGCGCTGGCGCGGCAGATCGAGTCAGGAAACCAGGACGCAGGATCGCGCGGGGCTGTCACCGCTGGCAAGAACATGGATGGCTTCCTTGCCATCGCCCAAACGCTGGTCGAGGTCAACGGTCTGGCGCTCGCAGATATCTGCGTTCAGCAGCGCGTTCTGACTCTGCCAGGCTTTTTCAGGCCGACCAAGCTATGGGACATGCTCGTCATGTATCGGGGCGAGCTTGTCGCCGCCCTTGAATTCAAGTCGCAAGTCGGGCCGTCCTTCGGCAACAACTTCAACAACCGCTCCGAGGAAGCCATCGGCACGGCGCACGATCTCTGGACGGCCTACCGCGAAGGGGCGTTTGGCAAGGACGTTCCGCGCCCGTTCCTCGGGTGGGTCATGCTTGTCGAAGACTGCCCGAAGTCAAACACGCCCGTTGCGGACAAGCAGCCGCACTTCCCCGTTGATCCCGCCTTCAAGCGCGCATCCTACGCGCAGCGATACGACATTCTCTGCAAGCGTCTTGTCCAAGAAGGGCTCTATAACAGCGCGGCGTTTCTGGCTTCGCCGCGCGAGGCTTCAAAAGATGGCAGCTATCGGCACTTGAGCGAGCTGACGTCATTGAAGACGTTCGTGACAGACTTTGCAGGGCATATCGCGGCTGTGGCGGCAAGATAGGTGTCATTAATGCTTGATCGTATTCAGCTTCTAACCTCTCTTATTCACGGCGATGCGGTTGGGCGCCTCTCGGTGCGAGCTTGACGCCACTGCTGCGTGCGGCGGCGTAGAGCGGGCGTGCGGCACCGCTGGCGTCTGTTTCACCGCGCTGTGATCGATGGGCTTTTCTGGTTGAAGGACTTGGCTCGGGGTTTCTGCGGCACTGCCGCGCCCGCTACGTCGGCGCAGGCTTGAGCGCGAGAACGATGGCACGCATCAGATCGGCATCGGGGCACGCAGAGGCGAACGCTACGCGGATGCGGGTGGCGCTTTCCATGACGCGGGCAGCAACCTTGAGCAGCCGCAGGCGCAGGGTCGTAAACTCGGCTTTTGCCAGAGCGGTGGTCTTTGGGATCGCCTGCTGAACGCGCCACAGCAGCCAGTAGGCAGCGGTGTGCAGGATCAGGCGCATCTGGTTGGCGTTCGCCGACCGGCACGAGGTGCGGTCACTGGCCAGCTGGGTCTTGTGCAGCTTGATCAAGTTCTCGGCCTGCCCGCGCGCACAGTAGAGCGTGTCATAGATGTATTCAGCCGAGCCTTGGGTTAGCGATGTGACGACATAGCGGATATCCATGCCCAGCGTGCTGGCCTCGATCCTGGCGACGACGCGGCGCTGGCGGTTCCAGCTCTTCGCGCCGTAGCGGGTCTCGGCATAGCTGCGCAGGACCGGGAGTTGGCACTCGGCGCGGCGGACCGCGCAGGCATCGGCGGCAGTGACGATAACCGGATCAGCGCGCAGCGCGGCGTTGGTCGGCAGACCGAACACGTAATCGACATGGGCCGCCTCGCAGAAGGCCATGACCTCGGGCCGTCCATAATGCCCGTCACCGCGGATGGTGATGTGGGTATCAGGCCAGTGGCGGCGAAGATGGCGCACCAGACGCCGGATATGCCCTGCCGCCTCCTTGCCAGAAGGCGTCTTGCCCGTGCGCAGCAGCATCGCCACCGGCCGGCCCGTTGCCGTGTCGTAGACATGGATCGGCAGGAAGCAGCGCTCCCCATGATGTCCGTTCCAGAAGGAGAGTTGCTGATAGCCGTGCACGACGTCGCAGGTGTCATCGATATCCAGCGTCACCGCCGCCGGCGGAGTGGGGTAGCTGGCGCAGTAGATGTCGATCATGATCCCCAGCATCTTTGCCAGCTCGCGCGTGCTCGGCGCATTCTCCCAGCGGCTCATCGTCGGTTGGCTGGCCAACCCCGCACCCGATCCCGGCAGCTTGCCCAGCGCAAGGCGGAAGCCCGGATCATCGCGCAGAGCGTCGAGATCATCGGCATCCTCATAGCCGCAGGCGATCGCGAACATCCGCGCGCGCAGGATATCTTCAAGCCGATGAACCACCCGAGCAGGATCGCGCGGATCGGCAATACACGCCGCAAGCCGCTGGCAGAGCCCCATCATGCGCTCGGCCTGAGCCAGCACCAGCACCCCGCCATCCGAGGTCAGCCTGCCGCCGTCAAACGCAGCTGTGACCTTCTTGCCGCGCACTGCTGGAAACGAAAATACGGACGCGCTATCATCGCATCCGGCGGGTGTGGTCTGTGGCATATTTTGCCCCGTTGCAGGTCTGGCTTAAGCAACCACATTCCTACAACAATGCAAATGCTTACGCCACTCCCGCCAACCCGTCAGACCACTGCCGGTGAATAATCCGGGTTAAGGCTCCTTGGTATTACCGTCGATCTGTTCCCTTGTGACACCGACTCCATACAACGAGCATGGCTGATATCAGCCATTCAAATACGCTTCGATCTGCTGCGCTCTCGTGTTTGCGGCGGCCAGGATTGCCTCTGCCATAACGGCTGGCACGCGGGCGTCCAGTTGATCTGTCAAGGCTTCTGAGGCGCGTGGAAGCTCGCTCACGATCTCCCCCATCACCTCATGCAGCGCGTCGATCGGGAAGCCTGCAAGCTTCGCCGTCTGCTCAAAATGGCGCGGCGCAATTTCCGTCACCTTATACCGTCGCTTGTCGCCAATCGCCATCGCAAGCCGGAACGCGTTGCGGGGTATCTGGCGGCGGTCATGCTGCCACTGGGTGGACAGAATGTCGTAGAGCGGTGTCAGCTGGAAGCGCCCCTGCGGTTCCAGAGACAGGGAAAAATTCTTTGCGTGGCCGTCGGTCGCGCCGATCAGCCAGAAGACGATCTGCGCCTTCATGAACGCGCGTCGGTCGGCGTCCGGGTGATCGCTCGATTTCAGGAGGTCAAGGCAGTCTCCGATGCCGGGGCCGCCATGGCTCTCATACTTGCCGGTCGGCAGGATGCCGAGCGCCTGGCACATATCTTCCTGGGGGAGCCGCAGGAGACGGCCTTTGCTGTCGAGGCGGCGATCAAACCGCTCAATGCTGAGAACGAGAAGATCATCGTCAAGGTCCAGGATTTCGGTCGGGGCCACGTCCAGCCCAAGAGCACGGCAAAGCGCCATGCAGACATGCTCGTTCTGAACGCTGTCGGTGAGGTCCACCTCACCATCGGGAGTTTGGACCATCCCGATCTGGGGCTTCAGGATATGGGTGGTCGGGGTGGTGCCGATCGGAACCAGCCACGTGCCTTTGTGATAAAGAAGGGCGGTTTTGTCCTGCGCGCCCGCTAGGGAAATGCGGAACGCATCATCGCCGCCGCGCATGCCCAGCGGCGCGACGCTGAGCGAGCGAATGCGCTCGGCGATTGCCTCTGTGGTTATGGGCTCGCCTTCCGGCGGGCCGGGCGGTGCGGGCGGCATGTCTTCCGGGAGAAACTGAAGCGCGCCGACGCAATCGCGGCCAAGCGCGGCGAGCATCGAAAAAGCATCTGTCCCGTCTGCGCCCACTCTGGCCGCGATCCGTGCCCGGATGCGATCATCGTCGGGAAGCAAATTGTCGAAGACCGCCCTAACGGCGAGGCCGGTAAAGGGCCGGTCCACGAGCGGCATAGAGCGCGAGACCGGGATCGCATATTCCCAATCGAGCCAGTTCTGGGCGTAATCGAAGCGCGTCGCGCCATCGGCGGCGCGCGCAAGCCTGCCTACAACGCGCCCGTTCAGCGCGACGGTGAGCACGCCGGATTTGCGTTTCCGGCCCATCAGAACAATTCCTCAAAGCTTGGCGATATCTTGCCGTCGCGCGGGCTGAGCGCCACCTCAAGGCCAAGGGCGGCCATAATGTCGAAGATGACTTGAAGCTCGGAGCGCGGCTTGCCGCCCTCAACGGCTGAAATCGTCTGCTGGCGCAGTCCGGCTTTTTCGGCGAGCTGTGTCTGGGTCAGGCCCTGACGCTTTCGCTCCCGTTGAAGCGCTGCGCCGAGCTGTTGTGGATCGCGTATCGGCATGGTGTTCCTCCATCGTTGAATATACGCGATCGCGGATAAAAATTCAATATCCGCGTTCGATGATAAAATTACTTTATCCGCGAGCGCGAATGAGGGGCGTGTGCCCCTCACACGCCATCGGCGATGTAACTCCTGCCATCAATCTCGACCGGGGTGATATCACCGCCCAGCACCATGTCGCGGGCGAAGGCTTCGGTGTCGAAGTAATAGCGCAGGTTCTCGGGCATCTGGTCGAGCATGCCGGTGCTCTCGATCAGTTCCTCGGCGTACTGGATCGCGGTTCCCTCGAAGAGATGCAAATCGTCGATCCGATCGAGGGCGTCCTCGACGCTGTATCCGAAGTGCTCGATCAGGATGATGAGCTTCACGGCCTCGTCGTCATCCATGTCCTCGAAGCGCTCGAACCAGTCTTTCAGATTTGCCTGATTGACCCCGATCGCGTCGAAGAGCCGGTAGCTGTCGCCGTCGATGAACTGGATTTCGTATTCCTCGACCGGATCGCCGTACTCGTTGCGGTGCACAGCGGCGCGGGCCTGATATTCCTCATAGGTGTCGAAGTAAAAGCCGGTGGCGGAAATGTCATAGGGTGTCGCGTGGTAGCGGTTGCTCATTGAAGCGGCCCCCAAAATGACCGGACAGGACCTCACACTTATGTAAGAGTGAGGCATATGACCGACAGTAATCCCAGGAACTATGTGCATGCGGAGGTTCTCGGAGGGGTTCAGCGCCGTAGGCGCTGGACCCCGGAAGAGAAGCTCCGCATGGTCGAAGAGACCTTCCTGCCCGGCAACAGCGTGTCGCTTGTGGCGCGCATGCACGGGGTCGCGCCGAACCAGCTTTTTGGCTGGCGCCGGCAGGCGGCAAGCGGCGCCCTGTCCGCCACCCGCGCTGGCGGCGAGGTGGTTCCGGCGAGCGAGTATCGCGCGCTGGAGAACCAGGTGCGCGAGCTGCAGCGCATGCTCGGTAAGAAGACCATGGAGAACGAGATCCTGCGCGAGGCGATCTCGCGCGTGGCCGGACCCAAAAAAACAGCGTTGCGCACGCTCTCGTTGCCGGAGGGCGACCTGTGAGCGCGGTTGCGAGAGCGCTTGGCGTCTCCCGGCAGCATCTCTCGTCAGCCAGACGCAAGGCTCCTGCACGCCGCCGCGGCCGGCCTCCACTGCCTGAGGAGGAGCTCGTCGCGCGTATCCAGGCCCTGATCGCCGAACTGCCGACCTATGGCTACCGCCGGATCCATGCGCTCCTGCGGCGGCAGGCGCGCAATGGCGGGCCATCTGCGCCCAATGCCAAGCGGGTCTACCGAGTGATGAAGGTGCATGGCCTGCTGCTCCAGCGCCATAGCGGAAAGGGTGACGAGCGCCGCCACGATGGGCGGGTCGCGGTCGATACCCGCAACACCCGCTGGTGCTCCGACGGCTTCGAGATCGGCTGCGATAACGGCGAGAAGGTGCGGGTCGCCTTCTCGCTCGACTGCTGCGATCGCGAGGCGATGGGCTTTGTTGCCACCACCGCAGGCATATCCGCCGAGGACGTGCGCGATCTCATGACCGCCACCGTCGAGCACCGCTTCGGCCGCGTGAACAGGCTCCCTACTACCATCGAATGGCTGACCGATAACGGCAGTTGCTACACCGCCAGGGAGACCCGTCGCTTCGCCCGCGAGATCAACCTCAGGCCGCGCACGACACCCATCGAAAGCCCGCAGTCCAACGGCATGGCCGAAGCGTTCGTGCGCACCATGAAGCGCGACTACGTCCGCGTCGCCGAAAAGCCCAACGCCAGAGCCGTGATCAACCAGCTGCCCAGCTGGTTCCACCACTACAACACCGTCCACCCGCATCGCGCACTTGGCTACCTCGCCCCGCGAGAATACATCACCCAATCAACCAGTGAGGAACTGTCCGGGAATTAACCCGGATTATTCACCGGCAGTGGTCTGACGGGTTGGCGGGAGTGGCGTAAGCATTTGCATTGTTGTAGGAATGTGGTTGCTTAAGCCAGACCTGCAACGGGGCAAAATATGCCACAGACCACACCCGCCGGATGCGATGATAGCGCGTCCGTATTTTCGTTTCCAGCAGTGCGCGGCAAGAAGGTCACAGCTGCGTTTGACGGCGGCAGGCTGACCTCGGATGGCGGGGTCCTGGTGCTGGCTCAGGCCGAGCGCATGATGGGGCTCTGCCAGCGGCTTGCGGCGTGTATTGCCGATCCGCGCGATCCTGCTCGGGTGGTTCATCGGCTTGAAGATATCCTGCGCGCGCGGATGTTCGCGATCGCCTGCGGCTATGAGGATGCCGATGATCTCGACGCTCTGCGCGATGATCCGGGCTTCCGCCTTGCGCTGGGCAAGCTGCCGGGATCGGGTGCGGGGTTGGCCAGCCAACCGACGATGAGCCGCTGGGAGAATGCGCCGAGCACGCGCGAGCTGGCAAAGATGCTGGGGATCATGATCGACATCTACTGCGCCAGCTACCCCACTCCGCCGGCGGCGGTGACGCTGGATATCGATGACACCTGCGACGTCGTGCACGGCTATCAGCAACTCTCCTTCTGGAACGGACATCATGGGGAGCGCTGCTTCCTGCCGATCCATGTCTACGACACGGCAACGGGCCGGCCGGTGGCGATGCTGCTGCGCACGGGCAAGACGCCTTCTGGCAAGGAGGCGGCAGGGCATATCCGGCGTCTGGTGCCCATCTTCGCCGCCACTGGCCTGATACCCACATCACCATCCGCGGTGACGGGCATTATGGACGGCCCGAGGTCATGGCCTTCTGCGAGGCGGCCCATGTCGATTACGTGTTCGGTCTGCCGACCAACGCCGCGCTGCGCGCTGATCCGGTTATCGTCACTGCCGCCGATGCCTGCGCGGTCCGCCGCGCCGAGTGCCAACTCCCGGTCCTGCGCAGCTATGCCGAGACCCGCTACGGCGCGAAGAGCTGGAACCGCCAGCGCCGCGTCGTCGCCAGGATCGAGGCCAGCACGCTGGGAATGGATATCCGCTACGTCGTCACATCGCTCACCGAAAGCTCGGCGAGCACATCTATGACACGCCTCTACTGCGCGCGCGGGCAGGCCGAGAAACCTGATCAAGCTGCACAAGACCCAGCTGGCCAGTGACCGCACCTCGTGCCGGTCGGCGAACGCCAACCAGATGCGCCTGATCCTGCACACCGCTGCCTACTGGCTGCTGTGGCGCGTTCAGCAGGCGATCCCAAAGACCACCGCTCTGGCAAAAGCCGAGTTTACGACCCTGCGCCTGCGGCTGCTCAAGGTTGCTGCCCGCGTCATGGAAAGCGCCACCCGAATCCGCGTAGCGTTCGCCTCTGCGTGCCCCGATGCCGATCTGATGCGTGCCATCGTTCTCGCGCTCAAGCCTGCGCCGACGTAGCGGGCGCGGCAGTGCCGCAGAAACCCCGAGCCAAGTCCTTCAACCAGAAAAGCCCATCGATCACAGCGCGGTGAAACAGACGCCAGCGGTGCCGCACGCCCGCTCTACGCCGCCGCACGCAGCAGTGGCGTCAAGCTCGCGCCGAGAGGCGCCCAACCGCATCGCCGTGAATAAGAGAGGCTAGCTGTCGGTGAAGGCGCAGCCCTCAAGGTCGCGCCCGCCGATCTTGGCGGTGGCGGTGAAGGGATAGGTCCGGTCGGTCATCCCGTCGCTGCATTCGCCGGGGGTGATCGTCACGACGACGCCCTCCCCGCTGGCGAGCGTGCCGGTGAAGCCCAGTCCGTTGTTCCCGGCAAAGCGGGCAGCCTTGAAGCGGGTCCCGTCGATGTTCTCGGGCGTGGAATAGGCCGCCACGCCTGCCGCCTGGTCGATCGTCATGCCCCAGAAAGGCTCGTTCCCGGTCACCTCGATCACCTCGTCCTCGGCGATCCCGGAAAAAGGCTCGGTATCGCGCCGATCGCATCGCCCTCCTCCCCCGCGCAGGCGGCGAGCACGAGGCAGGCGGCGAGAACCGCGCTGGCAGGACGGGTGGGTGATGACGGCATCGGCTTTCCTCTCCTTCGCGCCAGGGCCTTCCGTGAGCGGCCTTCGGGCCAGGTTGCGCCGGATCGACCGCTCTAATTTCCTGTTTTGCCGCGATTTACCATGTCACGCAGCGCATCGGGAATCGCTCTAATGCCTTGCCCTTTCATATGCAAAAGGCGGACCCCGTCGAGGCCCGCCTTTCTTTGGATATTGCCGATGAACCGGGGCTTATTCGGGCATCAGCACCGTGTCGATGACGTGGATGACGCCGTTCGAGGCCTCCACGTCGGTCGCGGTCACGGTCGCCATGTTGCCCGCCGCGTCGGTCAGCATGACCTGCCCTCGACCAGCGTCGCGGTGAGAGTCGGGCCGCCGACGGTTTCGAGCTCGAGGCCTTCCTCGCCCGCGGCTTCGATCGCCTCGGTCACGGCGGCGGCATCCATCAGGCTTCGACCACGTGGTAGGTCAGGATCGATTCCAGGCGATCCGTCTCGTCGGTGGTGAGCGTCTCGACGTGCCTTCGGGCAGCTTGCCGAAGGCTTCGTCGGTCGGCGCGAAGACGGTGAAGGGACCATCGCCGCTCAGCGTGTCGCCAGTTCGGCGGCGTTGATCGCGGCGACCAGCGTGGTGAAGCTCCCGTCGTCCGCCGCGACCTCGACGATGTTGCCGGGCGCGGTCGCCTCTTCGGCCATCGAGGTTTCATCGGCCATCATGTCATCGTTTTCGGCGGGTTCCTCGGCGCAGGCCGACAGGCCGAGCGCGACGGCGGAAGCAATGGTGATCGTGAGCTTTTTCATCGGGTAGGCTCCTCAAGAATTGCAGTGACGGATGCGCGTTTCGCGGCGCGCGGTGAGTGGTCGGGCCGGTTTGCGTCATCCAACCCCCCTCCCCTCGCCAATGCTCGAAGCCGTGCAGGCGTTCCATTTTTCTGCCACAATTTTGCCGCCCGGCCTGCCCGGCGCCCGCGCGACGCGGAACCCGCAGGGGCGCGCGCGGTTGCCAGCGACATGGACTGGACCCGACCCGAGAGCGCGCGCTCGATCGCCTTGCCCGCTTCCTTCCCCGCGCAGGCAGCGACTATGCCGAAAGCCGCGGCTATGACGACGGGCCGGTCAGCGATGCGCCGGGCGAACGCGGCCGCTCCAACGTCTCGCAATTATCGCCCTGGCTTCACGCCGGGCTGATCGGCGAGGCCGAGGTGATCGAGGCCGCGCTGCGCCAGCACAGCCCGCGCGAGGCGGAGAGCTTCATTTCCGAGGTGTTCTGGCGGGTCTATTTCAAGGGCTGGCTGGAACAGCGCCCCTCGGTCTGGGAAAGCTACAGGGAAGCGCGCGAGGCGGCCATTTCGCGGCTCGAAGGCAATGCCGGGCGACGCACCGCCTATCATGAGGCCACCGCGGGCCGCACCGGCATCCCGGCCTTCGACACCTGGGCGCACGAGCTGGTCGAGCACGGCTATCTCCACAACCACGCGCGGATGTGGTTTGCGAGCATCTGGATCTTCACTTTCGAGCTCGACTGGGAACTGGGCGCGGATTTCTTCCTGCGGCACCTGCGCGATGGCGATCCGCCTCCAACACCCTGTCCTGGCGCTGGGTCGGGCGGCTGCACACGGCGGGCAAGACCTATCTCGCGCGGGCCGACAACATCGCGCGCTACAACCGCGCACCGGCCGGGCGGGCCGCTCGCCGCGGAGGGCCTCGCCGGGGACGCGCCGCCGCTTCGCGAGGAGCGCGAACACGCGCGGCGCGCGCTCGACCTGCCCGGTCCGGTCAGCCCGCAAGCGCTTGCCGAGCCCTACGCGCTCATCCTCCACGACGAGGCGGCGAGCCACGTCCCGATCGCCCTGCCGGCCCGCCCGGCGCTGGTGATCGGCGCGGCGCGGCCCGAGGCGCGCTCCCCGCGCGAGGTGGGCGAGCCCGCGGCGCAATTCGCGCGCGGCGCGGTGGAAAGCGGGATGGCGCAAGCGGCCCGCGCCTTCGGCTGCGGGTCCTGCCGGTGGGAGGAAGGGGACGACCTTCGCGCGATCCTGGCGGACGCCGGGATCGAGCGGGTCGCCTGCCCCTATCTCCCGATCGGCTGGACGCACGACGCGCTGATGCCGGCTCTCGCCCCGCTGGCGGAGGATGGGCGCGCCGCCTTCCTGCTGGGCGATCTCGCGCGGGCGACCTGGCCGCACGCGCGCGCCGGATTCTTCCGGGTGAAGAAGGAGATCGAAGCGATCCTCGGCGAGCTCGGCATCACCGGCGCGAACCCGCCCGGCGACCTGCCGGGCTGACCCCGGCGCTCCTGCCCTCCTCGCCCGCGCGGCCGCCGGATCATCCTTGCCGGGCAGCGCTGCGGGCCGAGGCCAAGATCGGGCACGCCCAAGCCGACGTCGAGCCCGCTGCACACCCGCCCACGCCGGTCGCGCCGGACGCCGGGCACCCGTCAGGCCTTTACAGCACCTTGTCGGGGCGCGCTGCGTGCTTGTCCTTTTCGCCCTTGCCGAAATGGCGTTCGAGCCGTTGGGCGAGCGTCGTGGCGGCCTTGCGCGCGGCGTCGTCGACCTTGTCCGCCTCGCCGTCACGCCGATCGGCTTGCCGCCGCGCGGGCGGCCTCGATCGTGCAATGCTTGTCGGCCGCGCCGTGCTTGGCGCCGTTGTCGTCGGCCACATGGACCTCCACCCGCGTCAGCCGTTCCTCAAAACGGGCGAGCTTCTGCCGCACCGCCGCCTCGATCCGTTCGGCGACGTTTTCGGTCCCCATGACGGAACTGTTGGTGTTGAACTGGAACTGCATCGCTAGGTGCCTCCTTGCTTGTGTTGTAATCGCCCACGTATCGGACGAGGGGCCTTTCCTGCAAGCCAGGGAATGAACCGGCGATTGCGACAGGGCCGGGGCCACGCACGGTGCGCCCCATGCGATCGAAATGCCGATCGGCGTGCGATCGGCGTGCGATCAGTCCGCGGAGGACGCCTCGGCCGCCTCGGCCGCCTCGGTCGCCTCGGCCTCGCGCCGGGCGGCGCGTTCGGCATCGGCCTTTTCGCGTTCCACGGCGGTCTTGCGCGCCTGTTCGGCGAGCCCGCGCCAGGTCTTTTCCGAACGCAGTTCGCGTTCGCGCACGTTTTCGAGCTTCGCCTGCTTGGCGGCCTTGGCCGCTTCGTTGGCGCGTTCGGTGTAGAATTCGTAGGTCTGGGCCATCGGGGGCCTCCTCGTGTGGGGGTTGGTCGCGGCGGGACAGGCGCGCGGGGAACGTTGGCCGCCCCGCGCTCCGTCCGTCCGGCGTCAGTCCGCCGCGACGAGGTTGATCGCGCTTTCCTTGCCGTTGCGGCCGGTTTCGACCTCGTAGTTGAGGCGCTGGTCGCGATCGAGCGTCTGCATCCCGGCGGCATGGACCGCGGTGATGTGGACGAAGCTGTCGGCGGAACCGTCATCGGGCTGGATGAAGCCGTAGCCCTTGTCGGTGTTGAAGAATTTCACGGCCGGTCTTGGCCATAAGTCGTTCCTTTCAAGAACGTTGGGTTTGCCGGGGAGCGACATGCCCCCGGCTCGTGCGTCAAATCGTTCAGGGGAAAGGAAGTCGTCGTCTGGTTTACGCCGGGGGCCGGTTCCGCGTCGGAACGCGGGGCCAGGCGGCGAGTCAAAATACGAAGTCCGTCGCAAATTCCGACGTCAGCAAGGGCCTTGTAGCACGGCTTGCGGGATTCTCCTAATCGTGGGGTTAAGTGGCTCTTTGCGCAGGGTTTTATGTTTGCGGAGGTCTTTTGTTTGCGCAGAGTCTCTTGTTTGAGCAGCCCGTCCGGGCTGCGATATCCTCGCGCCTTCGGCGCTGCGGGCGGGCGGTCGCCCTTGCGGCGGCTGCGCCGCCGGAACAGTTCTGCCTTCGCGCGTTCGTGCAAAAGCCATTGGCGCGAGGCCTCGCATGGTTGCGCGGGAACCGGTCGCGCAGCGACCGCG